>JAPLGY010000276.1 GCA_026389955.1 Caldilinea sp.
CGCCAGCGCAGCTGGGCCAGTGGGGTTTCGCTCTGGAGCGGGCGTTCGGGGTCGGGGACCCGGTTGAGAAAATAGAGGCTGGTGGCTCCCGACACGAAGCTCAGCCCAAAGACGACCGCAAAGGCCAACATGTTGCCGTGGTCGAAGAGAAACGCACCCGAGATGGCCAGAGCTGCGACGCTGGCGACACCGATAAACATGCGGTCTCGGCTCAGATAGAACCCGCGCAGCGAGCGCGGCACCAGCGCCGTGATCCAAGGCATCCAGGTGCAGGCGGCGAGCCCGCGCAGGGTGGTGAAGGCCAGAATGACCAGAATGAGCAGCCACAACACCGTTTCGTGGGGCCAGAAACGGGCAGAGAGCGGCAGCAGCGTCAAAAAAATCAAAGTGACCACACGCGCAGACCAGCCGCTCACCATCAGCTTTCG
Organism: Caldilinea sp.; assembly: GCA_026389955.1. The sequence continues at coordinate 429 of JAPLGY010000276.1, forward strand.
GTAGCCGATGCGGTCGGCGTGGGGAGCAGTCAGCAGCTGCAGCGTAGAGGTAAGCGATGCCAGCCCGGCCAACAGGCCCAGGATCAGCGCTGAAGCTCCCAGCTCGCGGGCAAAAAGAATCAGCGGACTGCCCAGGCAAATCTGCCAGGAGACCGCGTTGAAGGCTTGAAAGAGATAGGCGTTGTGAATGCGTTCGGGCAGCAGATCTGAGTTCATAGCTTCCCATCATACTGCGGCATGGGTCTGCTATCAAATAGCTGTCATGACAGAATGCTGTTTTGAGTGACAAGGCGGCCATGCGACTGGAGTGGGGGAGCGACTGGAGTGGGGGGGCAGTTTCTGGCAATCGCCTGGGCAGTTCCGGAAGTCCTGCATATTCAAGTTTGAGCGGCTGCAAGGACTACGTTGTCCTTTGCAGCCGCTGCCGTGCGCAACGTCGCTCAGCGAGCGTGGCTGCCGTGGCAGGCCGGATGGATTGCCGGCGGGTGTTGGGCTTTGAGCCGTGCCCCTGCATGTTCAAGCCATTCACCGACAGCAAAGAGCAACCGGTCAGAAGCGCTCGGCAGGCGCTCCATTTGCTGGCGAGCCAGCAACTCCTTTTCGATTTTACGGATCCGTTCTTGGTGCTCCGCGTGGGCCAGCACAATAAAGTTGTAGTCGATCATTGTTTTTGCCTTAACCTTTCCTTTTACTCATCTAAAACGTCTGGCTGACCGCAAAAGTTCCAGTGGGCCGTTGTTCCTTTTGTGTTGGTGTACATGGGGTGTTTTCAAGGCAGCGGTGCGCTGAAAAATGTCTGCTGTTGTTGCAAAAAATAGACGGTTCAAGGGCTCTTTGGTACACTGGAGAGGGTGGGACACCCAGGCGATCTTATTCCTCAACAGCGGCCTGTTTTCTCGTGGAATCATTGGCCGTCCTGCGTTTCAAAAAATGACAAGGAGAACGAAGGTATGGCCTTTCAAAAAGTCAAAGTGCCGGCCCAGGGCGAAAAGATCACGTTGACCGACGGAAAATTGTCTGTGCCGGATCACCCGATCGTGGCCTTTATTGAGGGGGACGGTACAGGGATGGATATTTGGGCGGCCAGCCAGCCTGTTTTGGATGCGGCGGTCGAAAAGGCCTACGGCGGCCAACGCCAAATTGCCTGGATGGAAGTCTATGCAGGCGACAAAGCCAACGACGTCTATGGGGAAACGGTCTGGCTGCCCCAGGAGACGCTGGATGCGATCGACGAGTATATTGTCGCGATCAAGGGGCCGTTGACCACACCGGTCGGCGGCGGCATTCGCAGCATCAATGTGGCGCTGCGCCAGCGTCTGGATCTCTACGCCTGCGTGCGTCCGGTGCAGTACTTTACAGGGGTGCCGAGCCCGGTCAAACAGCCGGAACTGATCGACATGGTGATTTTTCGTGAAAACACCGAGGACATCTATGCCGGCATCGAGTGGGAGGGCTATTCGGAGGGGGCCCAAAAGCTGATCGCCTTTCTGCAGAATGAAATGGGGGTCAACAAGATTCGTTTCCCGGCGAGCAGCGGAATCGGCATCAAGCCGGTGAGCGAGGAAGGGACAGCCCGGCTGGTGCGTGCTGCCATCCAGTATGCGCTGGACAACCACCGCCGCAGTGTGACCTTGGTGCACAAGGGCAATATCATGAAGTTCACCGAGGGTGCCTTTATGCAGTGGGGCTACAAAGTGGCGCGCGACGAATTTGGGGCGGTGCCGCTGGACGGTGGTCCGTGGCACAAACTGCCCAACGGGATTGTGATCAAGGATGTGATTGCAGACGCCTTCCTGCAACAGATTCTGACCCGTCCGGCCGAGTACGATGTGATCGCCACCATGAACCTCAACGGCGACTATCTCAGCGACGCGCTGGCTGCCCAGGTCGGGGGGATTGGAATTGCGCCGGGCGCCAATATCAACTACGTGACTGGGCGTGCAATTTTTGAGGCCACGCACGGCACGGCACCCAAGTATGCTGGCCAGGACAAAGTCAACCCTTCTTCGGTCATTTTGAGCGGGGAGATGATGTTGCGCCACATGGGATGGCCAGAGGCGGCAGATCTGGTGATCCGGTCGATGGAAAAAACGGGGGACGTAGGGAAAGACCGAGGCGTCGACGACATAGAGGCCGGTGACCCCATGCACTGCAAGGGTATCAGGGTGGACGACGGAGAGCGCATCTGTGCCCATTTTGCAGGTGCAGGAGGGATGGTAGGCAGTTTCACCGTCGCGTGCGACCCAATCCAGAATTTCGGCGTCACTCTGTACGGTCGTCCCCGGGGAGATCTCCCCGCCGCTGTACGCTGTGAAGGCGGGCTGGCCCAAGATGTTGCGGGCTACTTGGAGAGCCTCGACCCATTCGCGGCGGTCCTGGGCGGTGGAAAGATAGTTGAAACGCAGAGCAGGATGAACGGTCGGGTCGGCAGATTGGAGGGTGAGCGAGCCACGCGCATCGGAGTACATGGGGCCGACATGCATCTGGTAGCCGTGGCCGCTGCTGGGCGAGGTGCCGTCATAGCGGACGGCGACGGGCAAGAAATGGAACATCAAATTGGGGTAGGCGACTTCTGCGTTGCTGCGCACGAAGCCTCCTGCCTCGAAGTGGTTGGTGGCTGCGGGTCCGCTCCGCAAAAAGAGCCACTGCGCGCCGATCCACGGTTTGTTCCACCACTGCAACGCTGGGAACATCGAGACTGGCTGTGTGCAGGCGTGTTGGACATAGACTTCCAGATGGTCTTGTAAATTTTCGCCGACCCCTGGCAGATCCTGGACAAGCGGGATGGCGAGCCTTTCCAGAGGAACTGCTGCGCCGATGCCGGAGAGCAGCAGCAGGTGAGGGGAGTTGATCGCGCCTCCACAGCAGACAATTCGCCCGCCGCGGATCCGTTGAGCGGGACCTTTGCCTTCTGTGAACTCGACCCCGACCGCGCGTTGGTTCTCGAAGAGGATGCGCGTGACAAAAGCACGGGTTTTGACAGTGAGATTGGGGCGAGAGCGCACCGGGTGCAGATAGGCGCGCGCTGCGCTGAGCCGGCGTCCTTGATGAATGTTGCGGTCGAAGCGGGCAAACCCTTCCTGCCGATAGCCGTTGACGTCGTCGGTGAGCGTGTAGCCAGCCTGCTGCACTGCTGCAAAAAACGCTTGAAAGAGGGGGCTGACTGCAGGTCCCCGTTCCAGCACCAGAGGGCCGCTGCCGCCCCGAAAGTCGTTTTGCACGGCCAGGCAAGTTTCCATCCGTTTGAAGTAGGGCAGACAGTGTGCATAGTCCCAGCGTTGCATCCCGGCGTCTCGGCTCCAGCGTTCGTAGTCGAGCGGGTTGCCGCGCTGAAAGATCATTCCGTTGATGCTGCTGGAGCCCCCTAAGAGTTTGCCGCGGCCGTGGTTGATGCGCCGGTTGTGCATGAACGGTTCAGGCTCGGATTGATAGAGCCAGTCGTAGTGGCGCGAGCCGATCGGGTAGGTCAGGGCTGCCGGCATCTGGACAAAGAGATCCCACCAGGAATCTGGACGCCCAGCTTCAAGCACCAGCACCCGGTGGCCGGGGTCGGCGCTGAGGCGGTTGGCCAAGACACAGCCAGCCGACCCGCCACCGACCAGAATGGTATCGTAAAACGAGATCGATCGTTTGCTCATTAGAGATGCAGTATAGTACAAAAAGATTCTAAAAGAAAATGACAACTGCGGGCAGACAGGTGTTGGCTCCTGCAGACAGGCGATCTTTTTTCTTGAGAAAACGCGATAGAAACTGTGCAGATCTTGACAAGGTCAGCCAAGTTTATCGAAATTTGAACAATATCGTCGATTTGAGCAAGCGTGTGAGTTTCACGAAAATTGGTATCTGTGGAAGATCGTATTGCTCCTGACGACAACGCTCAGGCTGTGGCTGTTGAAGCAGGAACTGGGCAGAAAACGGTGCCCTCCGGAATGTTTGTCTCGGTCTGAGGGAACGACAATGGCAAATGTAGGGCGCAGGGCGCTGCGGGTACTGACACGGTTTGTGTTGGTCTGGGCAGTTGATGCGCTGTCCTTGCTGTTGACTGCACTGGCGACGCCGGGCATTCAACTGGTGGAGCGGGCTGGGTTGTCGCAGCTGCAGATTGCGCTGTCGGCAGCGTTGTTGTTGGCGATCGTCAACCTGTCGATTCGTCCGGCGATCATTTTGGTGGCGCAGCCGCTGGGATGGATCGCCCTGTTGTCGATCGGTTTTTTTGTCAACGCGCTGGCGCTCTGGATCACAGCGCTGTTGCTGCCTGGCTTGCAGGTCAGTGTGCTGGGGGGGCTGCTTGGGGGGCTGATCTTTGCTTTTTTCAACGCGATCTTGACAGGAATTCTGGAGCTGAACGAAGAAGGGTCATTTTTTCAGGGTCAGATGGAGAGGCGGGCGCGTGAGCAGCCTTTGGGCAGTGCCAGTGAGCCGGGCCGGGGGTTGATGATGGTGGAGATCGACGGGCTGAGCTACTGGCATTTGCGCCGGGCGCTGGAGATGGGGTTGCTGCCGGCGCTGCGCCGGATGATGGAGGAGCGGGGCTATCAGCTGACACGAGTGGACTGCGGGCTGCCGTCGATGACTTCGGCCTGCCAGGCTGGCATCATGTTTGGCGACAACTATGACATTCCTGCCTATCGTTGGTACGACAAGCAGAAGCAGAAGGTCTATGTCTCGGCGCTGGATGCTCCTGAAATCAACGCTCGCTACGCGCGCGGGGCTGGGCTGATGCGCCGTGGGTCGAGCATCATGAACATGCTCGACGGCGACGCCGAGAAGTCGATGTTTACCCAGTCCAATTTGTTTTCGGCCAGTGCAGCTGAGCAACAGCAGCGGGCCCAGGATGCTGCGCTGTTGTTGCTCAGCCCCTATTTTTTGACGCGTGCGCTGGCCCTTTTTTTTGTCGAGGTGCTGCGCGAGGTAGGGGAGGCTGCGCTGCAGCAGCTGCGCAGGGAGTGGCCGCGCCTCAACCGGCTGGCCCACGCCTATCCGCTGGTGCGGGCTGCGACCTGCACGATCTTGCGTGACATTGCCGCTCAGATCGCAATTTTGGACATGATGCGTGGGGTGCCTTCGATCTACATGCTTTATCTGGGCTACGACGAGGTGGCCCATCATTCGGGTCCGTGGAGCAGCGACGCGTTTGGGGACCTCAAGCGGCTGGACCGGACACTGGCCCGGCTGTACCGGGTGGCGACCGAACGGGCTGTGCGTCCCTACGACCTGATCATTTTGTCCGACCATGGCCAGTCGGCGGGCCCGACATTTTTGCAGCGGTACGGGACGACGATCAAGCAGTTTATCGAGCAGCAGTTGCCGGGCGGCACGAGTGTGCAGCAAGCGATCGGCGGCGACACGGGCGCTTTTGGATTGGAGGGGGTGGCGGGTGAACTGGCGAATGTGCAGCGGGCACGGGCCACCAACGTGGTGGGGGAGGGGGGAGCGCTGCGGTGACAGCCTACGGCAGCGGCAACGCCGCTCAGGTCTATTTTGACTTGTTGCCGCGCAAGCTCAGGCTGAGCGAGCTCGACCATGCCTACCCGGGCATGGTCGAGGCGCTGGTTCGGCACGAAGGGATCGGGATGGTGCTTGGCTATGCGGACGACATGAGTGTAGTTGTGCTGGGCAAAGGTGGGCGGCGGAACCTGCATACGGGAGAGGTGGAAGGGGAGGACCCTGTTATGCCCTATGCGCCACCATCTGGGGTGGCCTCTTCCAGCCTGGAGAAGCGGGTCTGGCAGCTCAGGCGGGTGATGGAATTTCCCAGTGCAGGCGATCTGTGGCTGATCAGCACTGTCTATCCAGATGGCAGCGTGGCGGCGCTGGAGGAACTGATCGGCAACCACGGTGGGCTGGGCGGAGAGCAGACCGACGCCTTTCTTTTTCATCCGCCGGATCTGCAGGTGCCTGAAACGCGCAGTGCGATCGATGTCTATCATATTTTGAACCGCCATCGCAGTGCGGCGGCGGCACCTGCGCCTGTGTCGGCTGGGGGGGACGACAGGATCTCTTCGGCTGCATTTTGGCAGGGGGTGCTGCGCTGGGAGACTTGGCTGCCGCGCGCGCTGAACTGTCTGTTGTTGGACCGCAAGGCATACGAGGCTGTGGCGGCGGATCCGTACATGACAGGGCCAGCGCTGCTGATTCTGGCGGTGATGCGGGGGCTGGCTGTGGTTGGGGCGGGGGTTACCCCGTCCACGATCCTGTGGGAGTTGGTTTTGGTGCTGCTCTGGTGGGCGATGGCCTTGGGGTCAGGCTGGCGGCTGGCACGCAGCGGCACAGTTGGGCGCACGCTGCGTGTGCTGGGTTTTGCCCAGACGGTCTATTTGCTGCCCGAGATCGCGCAGTGGGTGGCGTTGCCCGAAGCGATCGACCTGCTGGCTCTGGTGTTGGGGTTTCTGGCCACCTGGCAGGCAATTGCTGCCGTACAGGCGGTGCATGGCTGGAAAAAGACGCTGCTGCCTTTGTTAGCGCTGGGGGGCGCTGCTGCCAGTTCAGACTTTGTGAGGCGGATGGCAGCGATCTGGTTCGGAATTCCCCAATAAGATTGGAGGGCTGGATCTTTTCTCTTGCCAAGCAGCGGGAATACGCCTCCTCTGCGCTCACCCGTACGGACTTGTGTGGGTTGGTTGGGTACGTTGGCTTTCTTTGCGGTAGAATGAAAAATCGACAAAAACTCTTGGCGCAAGCCCCATGGTGGAGAAGTGTGCATGCAGGTCAAAAAAGCAGTCATCACGGCGGCAGGTCGTCGTCAGCGCACCCTGCCTTTGCAGACCTTGATCGACCGTGACGGCACCGAGAAGGCGGTGCTCACGATTTTGGTCGAGGAGGTTTTGGCGGCAGGGATCGACGAGATCGGGGTGGTAGTGCGGCCGGGGGACGAACAGGCCTATGCCCAGGTAGCGGGGGTCCACGCCCGCCAGATTCACTTTGTGCAGCAGACCGAACCGTTGGGGCACGGCCATGCCGTTGCCTGTGCGCAGGAGTTTGTCGGCCGTGACCCCTTCTTGCACCTGGTCGGCGACCACCTCTATGTGAGCAAGAGTGACCAGCGCTGTGCCCAGGCTTTGGTAGCGCGTGCGGCCAGCGAGGCGTGTGCCATCTCGGCGGTGCAGCCGACGCGTGAGAGCTTGCTCCCTTATTATGGAGCTGTGGGGGGGCGCCGGGTTCCAGGTTCGCCGGTGCTGTATGAGGTCGACAGTGTAATCGAGAAGCC
>JAPLGY010000765.1 GCA_026389955.1 Caldilinea sp.
CAGGCCTGGGCGGAGGGGGGGACGTGCCAGGCATTGGGGCTGGTTGCGGCGTTGCTTTTGATGCGGATCGAGAGGGGGTCGCCGATCTCACCGGCATCGATCAGGGCTTTGGCGCGTGTGACGGGTGGATAGAAAATAAAATTTTCGAAGACCTTGAAAGTGACGCCGGCCTGGCGGGTGGCTTCGATCATCGTGTCGGCCTGGGCGACGCTCAGGGCCATTGGCTTCTGCACCGAGACATGCTTGCCGGCGGCGGCGGCGTCCAGTGTGGCCTGGAAGTGGAGGTGGTGGGGCAGAAGGATCTCGACCAGATCGACTTTGGGGGAGGCGAGCAGGTCGTGGTAGTTGGAAAAAATTGCCTTTTCTGGCACACCCCAGGTGCGACCGCGGCGCTGGGCCTGTTCGATTTGGGTGTCGGCCACCGCCACGATCTGGGCGCGGGGGTTGTTCAAATACTCGATGGCGTGCAGGTCGGAAATGCGGCCTGTGCCGATGATTCCGATTCGGAGTTTGTCCATACAGAACCCTCGTTTTCTGGCGGGTAAGTGGAGAGAGGTCGAGGCGGCGTCACCCTTTGACAGAGCCGAGGGTCAGGCCGCGAATAAAATAGCGTTGAAAAAAAATAAAGACGAGCAGGGTTGGGATGCTGGCCAGGATCGACATCGCGCCTTGTACGCCGTAGGCGACGCTGTATTGGCCTTTGAGAGAAGCCAGCCCCACCATAATGGTGCGCATACTGTCCGATTGGGTAAAAATGATGGGCCACAGAAAATCGTTCCAAATCCAGGTAAACTGGAGGGTGGCGAGCACGGCCAGTGCGGGCAGGCTCACGGGGAGCATGACGCGGGTCAGCACCTGCCCTTCGTTGGCGCCGTCGAGAATTGCGGCCTCGCGCAGCGCGTGGGGGATGGCAGCGAAGAAATTGCGCAACACCAGTGTGCAGATCGGGATGCCAAACGCCGTATGGACGATAATCATGGGCCAGAGCGTGTCGTAAAGATTCAGCGCGTTGAAAAGACGAAAGAGGGGGATCAGCACAATCTGAGGTGGGTAGAACATGCCAGCGACCACAAGCACGAAGAGGGCATCCGAGCCACGAAAACGGAGTGTACTGAAGACATAGCCGGTCAAGATGCCGAGCAGAATCGAGGCGGCGGTAGCCGGGAGGGTGACCAGCAGCGAGTTTCGGCCATAGACGAGCACATTGCCGCCGACCCAGGCCTCGCTGAAGTTGGTGAAGCGCAGCAGCTGCGGCCAGGCCCAGAGACCATCGCGGGCAATTTCCTCGGTAGTTTTGAACGAGGTCAACAAGACCCCGATGCTGGGCAGCGAATAGACGAGGAGCAGCAGCGTCAAAGTGACATAAAACAACAGATTTCCCAGGTAGGGCCGGCTGGGGGGCAATGCATCTGGCTCGGTCAGAGGATCAGTCATAGAGGTGGTCCAGCGTTTGGATCTGGCGGAAATAAAACACAATGGCGACCAACGAGATTGCGAAGAGTACGACTGCGATTGCGCTGCCGTAGCCCATATAGTATTTGCGGAACGACTCGGTGTACATGAACATGGCGAGTGTATCCGACGAGTGGAAGGGGCCGCCGCCGGTCATGACAAAGACAATGTCGAAACTTTTGAGCGAGTTGATAATAGCGAGGGCCATGACCACGATGGTGGCGGGCAGGAGCAGGGGGATGACCACGCTGCGCAGGCTTTGCCAGTAGGTTGCGCCGTCGATTTCGGCGGCTTCGGTCAATTCTTTGGGGACGGCGGTCAGTCCGGCGAGAAAGATCACCATAGCGAGCCCGGTCTGCTGCCAGGTCCAGGCGGCGATCACCGACAGCAGTGCGGTTTCGGGGGTTGCCAGCCACGCCTGGGTCCAGGATTCGAGCCCCACCCTGGTCAGGACGACATTGAGCAGTCCCCAGTCGGGGTGGTAGATCCAGATCCAGACCTGGCCGATCACGACCAGGGAGAGGCAGATGGGCAGATAGAAGAGTGATTTGTAAAAATTGCCTGCGGTCCCGCGTCCGTTGAGGGCCAGGGCGATGGCCAGTCCGGCCAGGGAGGGCAGCAGCAGGGCGAGGATCATCCAGGCCACGGTGTTGCGGATGGCGTTGGCGAAGAGTGGGTCGCGGCCGATTTTGAGAAAATTGTCCAGCCCGACAAAGTTATAGTTTGGGTTGAAGCCGTTCCAGTCGGTCAGGCTGTAATAGAACGAGACCAGCAGCGGTGCCAGGACGATGGCGAGGT
>JAPLGY010000599.1 GCA_026389955.1 Caldilinea sp.
GTCAGGTGCAGGGCGCTGTGGAAATTGAGGTTTCGGTGCGGCCCGAAGCTGCCACGGTGGTGGCAGCGTTGCGCAAGCTGCCCCGCATCCAGAAACTGCTCATTTTGTCGGGGGATGAGGCGGCCCTGACTGCGGCGGTGGCCGAGCAAGTGGGGATCGACGAGGCTGTTGCAGAGTTGTCGCCTTCTGACAAAGCGGCGCGGATCGCGGCGTTGCAGGCAGAGGGGCGGACGGTTTGTTTTGTCGGCGACGGGCTCAACGATCTGGTGGCCTTCAAGCAGGCGGACCTTTCGATTGCGTTGCAGGGTTCTGCCGCCACGGAGACTGCCCAGATTGTTTTGCTGGAGCCGGATCTCTGCTATCTCCCGAGATTGTTTGCCCTGGGGCAGGAATATGCGGCCGACCATCGGGCGTTGTTTGCAGCGGTGCTCACCCCGGGTGTGTTGTGTGCGCTGGGGGTATTTTGGTTTGGGTTTGGGCTGCCCCAGATGACGCTGTTTGATGCAGTGGATGTGGGGCTGGGCACTTCGATTGCGGTCCGGCCTTGGCAGCGGCAGCGGCGTCTGCTTGCTGCCCAAGGGGAGGGGGAGGTGCTGGCGGCAGACGTTGTCGTCCAGTCTGCCGCCAGCACGTCGGACAAGCCTGTCTAGCGGGCACCGCAGGCTTGGAGACAGGCCTGCATATGGCCGCGCGCTTCGGCGGCGATGGTGCAGCATTGGTCGAGGGCATAGGCGCGTGCGCCGATGATCTCGAGATTCAGGGGGCCGGTGTACCCGTGCTGGTGCAGGACGCGGATATAGCCGACCAGGTCGATCTCACCCCGTCCGTTGGCTTGCAGTTCTGGTTTGCCGGGTCCCTGCTGGCGGCCCAGGCAGTCGCGGATATGGACGTGGCGCACGTGGTCGATCACCGCTGCGATCGCTTCGACCGGGTTTTCGTTGGCGCGGTGGATGTGGGAGGGGTCCATGTCTACCCCGAAAGCGGGTGAGCGGATTGCCTCGACCATCTGCAAGGTAGTGGGCGTGTTGTAGACGGCCTGGCCGACATGGGCCTTGACGCAGAGGGTCACCCCGTAGTGTTCTGCCCTCTGCGCCAGGCTGCCCAGCTCGTCGATTGCCTGGCGCAGGCTGGCTGCGTCGTCTGACTTGCCGCCTGGCCCGCAGTTGACGATCGGGATTTCGAGTTCGACTGCTGCCTGCAGTGCCTGTTCGATCTTGCTGGCTTCGCGCGCCGGTTGTTCGATCGCCAGCAGGGCCAGCCCATAGGTCGCCGAGAAGCCTTTGATGGCGGGGGCGAGTTCCTGCCAGTGTGACAGCACGAGGTGTTCGCTCATGCCGTCGATAGCAGAGAGCTCGATGCCGTCGTAGCCGGCCATAGCCAGCAGGCGAAAGGCGGTTTCCAGCGGATAGCCGCCGAAGAGAACGGAGTTTGCACCAAGTTTCATCGCTTGTTCCTTTACTTGACGTACACGACAGTCTCGTTTTCGAGCGACTCGATGGCGGCGGCCAGCACCTTCTGGGCGGCCAGCCCATCGGCGCCCGAGCCGTCGATCTCTTCTGGGGCAGCGCCTTCGCTGAGCTGTTCCAGAAAACGGTGCTGGCGGTTGAGAAAGGTCTCCTCAAAATCGCGCATTCCCCCAAAGATGGGGTTGACAAAGACCCGGCGTTCCATGTCGCCGGCGGGGAAGAGGGTGGCTTCTCTGTACATATCTTCGATCACGAAGCGGCCGCGGGTGCCGGCCACCTCGCACCGTTCCATCGGGTGGCCTCGTTCGATGTCGTAGCTGCCGGTCAGGGTGCCGACCACGCCATTTTTGAAGCGCATGTTGAAGGTGGCGGTCGACCAGATGGTGCGTCCGGGCGCTTTGGTGGCGAAGCACTGGACAGCCTCGACCTCTCCGCAGAAGTGGCGCATGATGTCGACGGTGTGCGGGTGCAGGGCTTTGATCTGGAAATAAGGAGAGCTTTCGCGCGGGTTCATGATCCTCACGCCTGTGGCCACCACGCAGAGATCTGGGGCCAGTGCGGCGAGCATCTGGTCGACCGAGTAGAAAGCGGGCGCGCCGAAGCGGGCAGCCGCCGCGTCTGCGCGGCTGGGGTCGAGATCGCAGAGGCCGACCAGTTCGGCCAGGGGGTCTGTTTTCAGCAGCCCGGCGTGGCGGTTGCCGATCGGCCCCAGGCCGATCACACACGCACGAATCATCGCTTACCTCCCATTGTTTGTCGTGGACGGGCGTTTTTGCCGACTATTCCACGGTGGGGTAGACCTTGGGAAAGTATTTTCCGGCCAGAATTTCGCCGTCGGCGACTTCGACGTAGGCTTTCATCACGTGGTTGCCGCTGGCCACGTAGCGCGTGTCGCCGGTCATGTAGTGCAGTGCGATCGCGCGCCGTGGGCGGCCGCTGGTGTTGGCATGGCTGCCGTGCCAGGTCAGGGCGTGGTGGTAGTGAACTTCTCCTTTTTTGACCGGGCAGCGGATGACCTGGATCGGATGGCCGTTGAACTCGTTGGGCATGTCTTCGTAGGTTTTGAGTGTATGCAGAAAGTCGATGTTGTTGCCCCAAAGGTGGGAGCCTGGCACCATGCTCATGCAGCCGTTGTCGACGTCGGCGTCGTCGAGTGCCACCCATCCAGTCACTTCGGTCATTGGCTGGATGATCGGCCAGTAGGGGGCGTCCTGGTGCCACATGTTGACGCCGCCGATCTGGGCTGGTTTGTATTGGATCTGGTCGTGCCAGATGCGCAGCTCGGTGGCGTCGGTCAGCTGGGCCAGCCCCTGGGTGATCTGGGGGTGGCTGATCAAGGCATGGAAGGGTTCGCTGGACATCCAGATGTCGACGATCTGCCAGACGGGGGAGGATTCATCTTTGGAGAGGTTGCGCACCAGCACGGGTTGTTGGACGTCGCTGCGCTCGCGCTGTTCGATGGTGCGCATGATTTCGCTGCGCAGCACTTCGACCTGGTCGTCGCTGAGCACTTTGCCGCCGTTGACGTAGCCGTTGGCCTTGAAAAATTCGATCTGTTCTTGGGAAAGCATTGGGTTTCTCCTTGGAAGATGGATATTGGATGCAGGGATTGAACGGGTTCAGCGCGACCGGGCCTGCAGCCGTGCTGCCTGGGTCGGGTCGCCGATGTGCAGGGTATCGTAGGCCTGCTGCGAGCTGGTGAAGTAGTCGATCTGGTTGTCGCCGTGCCAGTTGGGCTGGTTGTAGATGGGGTTGGGCAGCCCGCTTTCCGCCTCACGGCGTGCGATCCAGGCGTGCATACGGCGGGTCAATTCGGCCACGATCTCGGGGTAGGTCTCTGCCAGGTTGACCGATTCGGTGGGGTCTTCGTAGAGATTGTAGAGCTCGACCGGTGCTTTGAAATGGAAATCGGGTTCGAGGGCGACGATCAGTTTCCAGTTGGGGGTGCGCCAGCCATGTTTGCGCATCCAGGTGCATTCGGTGATATAGAATTCGCTGGCGTGGGAGGCCACCTCCCCGCGCACCATTGGGAGCAGCGATGCTCCGTCGAAGTGCAGCTCTTCTGTGGCGATGCCGGCCAGCTCGAGCAAGGTGGGCACCAGATCTTTGTGCTGGTTGTAGCCTGAAATGCGGGTACCGGCGGGCAATTTGCCGGGGTAGCGGAGGATCAGCGGCACGATCAGTGTCGGTTCGTAGAGCCCATGGTGGTCGAAGTAGCAGTCATGGTCGTAGAGGGTTTCGCCGTGGTCGCCGTTGACGACGACGATCGTCTCTTCTGCCAGCCCGCGCGCTTCCAGGGCGGTGAAGATGCTGCGAATGGCGGCATCCATGTAGGCGATGGCTCCGTCGTACTGGGCGATGATGTACTCCTTGTCGGTGACACCTGGCGGCATCCAGCTGGCAAAAAAATCACGGAAGGGTTTGAAGGCCATGACCGGCTCCATCGATCGGTTGCGTCGGTCGAACTCATTGCCGTGGTAGAACATACGTTCGAAGGGGGCGGGGGGCAGGTAGGGGGAGTGGGGGTCCATGTGGCGCAGGAAGAGAAAGAAGGGGTCGCGTTGGCGGGCCAGGCGGTCGAGTTCGGGCAGAGCGACGTCGTTGAGGTTTTG
>JAPLGY010000364.1 GCA_026389955.1 Caldilinea sp.
TACGCAAAGTGCCTGAATAAACACTTTGCGTACTTCGTGTTCTTCGCGGTGAAATTCCCCTATTTCATTCTGGTACAAGTTTTTACCTGTTTTCGCACTCAGCGATCCCAATAGCCCTTCACCTGTTCCACCCATGCGCAACCTCTTCTCCGCCTGCCTCCTGCTCTTACTCTTCAGTTGCACCAATAAACGAGAAAACAAACCGGTAGAAGCCCCGACGACACCACCTGCCGCACCCCCGGAGCCTGAAAACCAGCCACGTGCAAAAATGCGGTCAGCTCGAGCGCTTCCTCCAGGCTGTCTCGTGCCAGCTGCCCGAGCGCCCGCAGCAGCTCGGCACTGTAGTTGCTGACCCCAGCCCCCCGATAGGTGGCCTGATCGCTGATCAGCTGGGCGTTGAGAGCAATTCTCACCCAGACTCCATCAGCTGGCGATAGACCGCCACTGTCTGCGCAGCAACCTGATCCATGGTGAAGTGTTCAAGCACCCGGCGTCGGCCCGCAGCACCCAGCTGGCAGCAGCGTGCACGATTGTCCAGCAGTTGCTGCAGCTGGGACGCCAACGCCGCACGGTCCCCCTCGGCAAAGACCAGACCTGCCTCCCCGATCACCCGGGGGATCTCCCCGCTGTCGCTGCCGACTACCGCAGTCGCACACGCCATGGCCTCCACCAACACACGGCCGAACTGCTCTTTCCAACCGGCTGTCGTACGACTGGGCAGCACCAGGACATCCAGGCTGCGGTGAAACGCTGGCATCTCCGTGCTGACAATCCGGCCCGCAAAGCGAACCCGGTCGACAATCGCCAGGCTGGCAGCCAGCCTTTGCAGCGCAGCAGCAGCACTCCCCTCACCAGCCAACGTCAACTGCCACTCGCCCTGCAAGGCTGCACAGGCGTACAACAGGTCATCCACTCCTTTTTCGGGCAACAGCCCGCCCGCATAGCCGATCCGCAGCCCTTCGCCCGCTGGGACAGACGCCGGTCCCGGCGTAAACAGCCTCGGATCCACCCCAAATTGCGGAATCACTGCAATCTTCTTGCGATACCCCTTGCGGCGCAGCACCTCAGCCGCTTCCTGGTTGCCGGCCAGCGCCATGCCGGCAGCAGTATAATTGGCGCGCTCAAAGAAAGCAAAGGGCCACGGATAACGCCGACACAGGTTTTGCCAGGTAAAAAAAAGCGCCCGCACCTGCTGCCCCTGCGCAGCACGCAGCGCCAGCCAGGTCGCCAGGTTGTATGGCTCTTCATCCATGTGCAGCAGGTCGGGGCGCACCTGCCGCAGCTCGCGCGCCAGCGTCGGATAGCAGTGCAAATGAAAATTGCCGTTGCCCAGAATCGGGATCGCACGCAGCGTGTAGCCCACAGTGTGGGCGGGCTGCAGCGGTTGAACCCCACGACGGTCCCGCCAGCTCGGCGGCGTCAACACCACCAGGTCGACACCGAGCGCAGCAATCTCCTCTGCCTTGCGTTGATAGGCGCCGACCACCAACGCCTTGCTGACCATCAATACACGCATGCCACCATTATAGACGGCTGTGGTCAAAGTAAACAACCAAAGACGTACCCCTCCGTATCGTCCCACAAGACATCCAGCTTCGCCACGATCGCTCCATGCAGAGACACTGCCCCCCAGAGAGCTCATCTTGTCCCCTCCCTGCCACACCACCCGGACAGGAGACACGCTTGCTCGTCGGTCCGTTTATCAGGCCGAATGTTTCTGCGGTAGAATACAAAAAAAGCTGGCACACAAACGCATATCTACGTTGGAGGAGACACCATGGCAGATTCATTTGATTTGGTGATCATCGGCACCGGTGCGGGGGGCGGCACACTCGCCTACGCACTGCGTGAGAGCGGCGCGCGCATTTTGCTGGTCGAACGTGGAGGCTTCCTCCCACAGGAACCACAAAACTGGCAGCCGACCGCCGTCTTCGACCGCCGCCGCTACAAACCTGACGAACTCTGGTACGGCGCCGACGGAACCCCTTTCCACCCAGGTGTGCACTATTTCGTCGGCGGCAACACCAAAGTCTACGGCGCAGCCTTGCCCCGGCTGCGCGAACAAGATTTCGAGGCGCTCGCCCACGAAGGTGGGGTGTCGCCCGCCTGGCCCATCCGCTACGCCGATCTGGAACCTTACTACGCACGCGCAGAAGAGATCTATCTGGTCCACGGCCAGCCCGGCGAGGACCCCACCGAGCCGCCGCGCTCCGGCCCCTTTCCCTTCCCCGCCCTTCCCCACGAACCCTATATTGACGACCTGGGAGAACGGTTGCGCCGGCAAGGGCTGCATCCCTTCCACTATCCAATGGGGGTGGATCGTCGCGAGGGAGGACGCTGTCTTCGCTGTAAAACCTGCGACGGCTTTCCCTGCCAGGTGCTGGCCAAAGGGGAGAGCGATGTCTGCTGCGTGCGCCCGGCGACCCAGCACCCTGGGGTCACCCTGTGGACCCACACACGCGCACAACGGCTGCTGACCGACAGCACAGGCCGACGCGTGATCGCAGCCGAACTGGAAAAAGGCGGCGAAACCGTCACAGTCCATGCCGAACGCTTCGTGGTCGCCTGCGGCGCCGTCAACTCGACATTGCTGCTGCTGCGCTCCGCCAACGACAGACACCGCCACGGCCTGGCCAATTCCTCCGGCATGCTGGGACGCCACTACATGGTCCACAACAACACTGCGCTGATGGCAGTGGACCCCTTGCGGCGCAACCCGACCGTCTTTCAAAAAACCCTGGCCATCAACGATTTCTATTTCCAAGGACCCAACTTTCCCTACCCAATGGGCAATCTCCAGCTGCTGGGCAAACTGCAGGCGGGCATGTTGACTGCATCCCAGCCCTTTGTCCCCAAACCCATCCTGCAGGGGATGGCCGACCGCAGCGTGGACTGGTGGGTCATGTCCGAAGACCTGCCCGACCCCAACAACCGCATCGAGCTGCGCAGCGACGGCCGCGTGGTCGTCCGCTGGCAACCCAACAACCTGGCCGCACACCGTAAACTGGTCGAAACCGCACGACACACCATGCGCGCCGCTGGCTATGCGTTCGTCTTCGTCCAGCCGATGGGGATCGAGACCAATTCACACCAGTGCGGCACCGCCCGCTTTGGGACCGACCCGGCGACGTCGGTGCTCGACCCCTACTGCCGAACACACGACGTCGAAAATCTCTACGTGGTCGACTCTTCCTTCTTCCCGTCTTCGTCCGCAATGAACCCAGCCCTGACCATCGCAGCCCAGGCGCTGCGTGTGGCCGAACAGCTGAACAAAGCCCAATGAGCACAGCAGACAGCCCCTACGGCGAAGAACCCTCCCCAACGCACACAAGCACCCCACAGCCTGCACACCGGTGGATCGGGTCTGTGTTAAAATCAAAGAATCACTGTCGCATCAGAAAAAGCCTGAAGGAGCGCATTTGTGGAAACCGTCGACCTGGAACAAGCCCGCGCCTTTCTGGCCGCCCATCTGCCGAACCCACCGCAGGAACTTGCCCTGCTCGGCGCTGGAGCCTGGTCGCGCTGCTACGGCTATCAAGTCGGCGACGCCGAATTTGCAATTCGCTTCGGCAAGCACGGCGAAGATTTTTACAAAGATCAACTGGCCACCGCCTACTCGTCCGAAGCCTTGCCCATCCCGCCAGTGTTTGAGATCGGCGAGGCCTTGGGCGGCTTTTTTGCGATCTCGCGTCGCGCCCGGGGCCTCCCCCTCGAAGACGTCAGCCCCAGCGAGTGGCGAACGCTGCTCCCTTCGCTGGTCGATGCGCTGGAAGCAATGCGGACAGCGGACATCACAGCGTTGTCTGGCGTGGGCAGCTGGGGGGCAGATGGCCACGCCCCGTACGCCTCCTGGGCCAGCCATCTGCTCTCCGTCTGCGAGGACACGCCCGACCAACGCATCTACGGCTGGCGCCGCAAACTGGAGACAGAGTCCCCACTGGGCTGGGAAACGTTCCAATGGGGACTCGCTCGTCTGCAGGAAGTGGCAGACGTCGCCGTGCCGCGAGCATTGCTGCACTGCGATCTGCTCAACCGCAACGTCCTGGTCGAACAGGGAAAGCTCACCGCTGTCTTTGACTGGGGCTGCGGACGCTGCGGCGACCCCCTCTATGACCTGGCCGACACGGCTGGATGCCTGTTATTTGCACATCGGGCTGGATCACCTTGCCTACAACGCCTACCTCGGCAGATGGGAGACGCTGGAAGCGACCGCAGCCCAAATGCGGGCCTTGATCGAAAGGAACGCAGGATGCCTGTGATCGATACACCGCTGGTCTGCCGTCTGATCGAGACCCAATTCCCCGACTGGGCCCATCTGCCCGTCCGCCCCGTGGCAGTAGGCGGATGGGACAACCGCACTTTTCATCTGGGCACAACGATGACCGTACGGCTGCCGAGCGCTGCCCACTACGCTGCCCAGGTCGAAAAAGAGCAGCGCTGGCTGCCCAGACTGGCCCCCCTTCTGCCGCTGCCCATCCCGCAGCCCGTGGCACAAGGAGCCCCCGCGTTCGGCTATCCGTGGAACTGGTCGATCTACCGTTGGATCGACGGGGAGCCTGCACAGCCGGAAAAAATTGCAAACTTGCCGTTGTTTGCGGCCGAGCTGGCTGAATTTCTGGTCGCCCTGCGCGCGGTAGATGCCAGCGAGGGGCCGAAAGCCGGCCCCCAAAATTTTTTCCGTGGCGGCGCACTGGCTGTCTACGAACCTGAAACGCGGCAGGCCCTGCGCGCACTGGAAGGCCAGATCGACACTGCGACCGCCGCCGCTGTCTGGGAGGCAGCGCTGAACTCCAGCTGGCAAGCAGCGCCGGTCTGGTTTCACGGCGATGTCGCAGCCAGCAACCTGCTGGTCCAGGAGGGTCGGCTGCACGCAGTCATCGATTTCGGCAGCTGCGGCGTCGGTGACCCTGCCTGCGACCTGGTGCCGGCATGGACCTTCCTGACAGAATCCAGCCGAGCAGCCTTCCAGAGAACGCTGGGGCTGGACGAGGAGACCTGGGCGCGCGGTCGCGGCTGGGCGCTTTGGAAGGCACTGATCTTGCGCGCCGGGCTGGTGCAGGCCAGCGAGTTCGAGGCCGGGCGGGCGCAACGCACCCTGGACGAAGTGCTGGCCGAGCACCGGACGCTTTGACGGGCACATCTTGCTACGCTCAGAAAAGCGCCGCTGCATGTGCCAGGCGGAGAACAACTGGAAAAGTTGAACGACAACGAATACCAGGCCGCCATGAATGTCAAAGTCGGGCCCGTTCAAGGAAAATTTGAGGGGAAAGTCGAGCTGGCCGATATCGACACGCTGAACCGCTATACGATGCGCGTCAGCGGGCAGGGTGCGCCTGGCTTTCTCCAAGGAGAAGGGACCGTTCTTTTGCAAGAGATCGAGTCCGGCACACAGATGAACTATACAGGAGACGTCCAGGTAGGCGGCCGGATCGCCAGCGTCGGCCAGCGTCTGATCGAGAGCACCGCCAAATCGATCATCCGCCAGGGGCTGCTGGCGTTGGACAGCCAGGTGCAGGCGCGAGCACAGGCCGCGCCCCCCAGCGTCCTCCCACCGCCGGTGGAGCTGCCGACAGACGCCCCCCCCTCAACAGACAAAACAGCTTCTGCCCCGCTGCATGCGCCCGTGGCCCCTGCAGCGCCGGCCCCCTCCGCAGCCAAAATCGCCTTCGAAGTCGCCAAAGATGTCAGCCGAGATCTGCTGGCCGAGGTCGTGCCGCTCCGTTCACAAGAAAAGCTGCTCTGGTTTGTCCTGGGCGCACTGGCCATGCTCCTCTTCGTCCTGCTGGTGCGGCTCGTGGCAGGATGACGCAGGTGTCCCTCGGTAAAACAGAAGTGACAGGTCCAGGTCGAAGAGAAGCGATGCGATGCGTGTTCAAGAAGTACCCCTAGAACAAGCGGTGGGGCAGCTGCTGCTGCACAGCGTCTTTGACACAGCCGGGAAGCGGGTGATTCGCAAAGGGGTCACCCTGACAGAGGCACACCTGGCCCAGCTGCGCAGCCTGGGCCAGAGCAGCATTGAAGTCGCCGTGCTGGAAGAGGGCGATGTCGGGGAAGAGCGCGCCGCTGCCCAGCTGATCGAAATACTTTGTACAGACGCGCTCGTAATCAGCTGGGGCATCGGCGGCCGCGCCAATTTACACACGACGCTGAGCGGGGTTGTCTACGTCGATGTCGCACGGCTGGAAGAACTCAACACGCTCGCCGGCGTGACCCTCGCCACTGTCCCCCAATACAGCGTCGTCCACCCGCGTTTTCGCACCGAAACATCCCACCCGCGCAAAGGAGACCAGGTTGCCACCTTAAAAATCATTCCCTACGCGCTGCCGGCACCTCTCTTCGCACAGGCCAAGGAAATCGTGGAAGGCCCCGCACTGCTCGATGTACGTCCGCTCCCCATCCAGCGGGCAGGATTGCTGCTGATCGGGGCCGCCATTGCCCATGCACAGCTGCGCCGACAGTTCGAGCCTCCCCTGCAGCGACGGCTGGAGGCGCTGAACGCAACCCTGGCAACTGTGCTGGCGGTCGAAGAGCGCGAGGGAGCAATTGTAGAAGCCGTACAAAAGCTGCGTGGCCACTGCGATGTGTTGCTGGTGGCCGGGCAGACCTCGATCATGGATCTGGACGATCGCGTGCTGCGTGCGCTGCGCAGAGCAGGTGCAGAGGGGATCGTGCATGGGGCTCCGGTCGATCCAGGCAGCCTGCTGGCGTTGGCCTACCTCGGACAGACCCCGATCGTCTGCGTCCCTGGCTGCGCACGCAGCCAGGAGCCGAATGTCGTCGATCTTGTGCTGCCGCGCATCTTGGCGGGCGAACGGATCACGCAGCCCCAGATCAGCCGTCTGGGCCACGGAGGGCTGCTGGGAAGTGTGTTTCCTGCGGTGTGAAGCGCGGCAAGGGACGATGCGCCCTTTTGGCCCATGTAGGCTGTTTGACAACCTTTTTCAGCTTGCGGTATACTTTGAAAGCTGCCTTACAAAAAATGTACCAAATGCTGCTTGTCTTCACGCAAAAGAATTGAACCCTTCCGCCGGCTGCAACGACCTTGTAGACGGTGGCTGCAGCCAGAATGGTTGTTTTGAAATTCTGCTGCAACGCTTCGTTTTCTGCCAAGGATCCTGGCCCTGAATCGTTCTGTCTTACAAAGGAGATGAGATGACCGCGATCAATGTAGTTGTCAATGGCAAAAGCTACACCCGTGAGGTCGAACCGCGCCTGCTGCTGGTCGATTTCATCCGGGACAATCTGAGTTTGACTGGCACCAACATTGCATGCGATACCAGCCAATGTGGCGCCTGTACCATCCACCTGGATGGGCAGGCAGTCAAGTCATGCACCGTGTTGGCCGTGCAAGCCGACGGCAGCACCCTTACCACCATCGAAGGCCTGGCCAACGGCAAACTGCACCCCATGCAGCAGGCGTTCTGGGATCAGCATGGGTTGCAGTGTGGCTACTGCACCCCCGGGATGATCATGGCAGCTGCCAAGCTTGTGGAAAACAACCCCGAGATCACCGAAGCAGAAATTCGACATGGGCTGGAAGGCAACCTTTGCCGTTGCACCGGGTATCAAAATATTGTCGCCGCAGTGGCTCAGGCGGCAAAAGCCTAGGCGCCCCTCGTCGGGCAGTTGAATTTGCAAAGGAGCAGATCGATGACTCAAACTCTGGTGGGAACCAGTGTCAAACGCAAGGAAGATCCCCGATTTATTCAGGGACGTGGCAAGTATGTCGCCAATCTTCAGCTGCCGGAGATGGCGTATATCGCTGTGAAACGCAGCCCCTACGCGCACGCCAGGATCGAGGCGATCGACACGCGTGCGGCAGAGGCAATGGCCGGTGTCCTCGCCGTCTTTACCGGGCAGGAGCTGATCGACAGCGGGGTCGGCAAGCTGCCCTGCGGCTGGGTTGTGCCCGGCTGCAAGGTGCCCACACGCTGGCCCGTCGTCCCGGTCGGCGACAAGGTACGCCATGTCGGCGACAGCGTCGCAGTCGTCGTCGCCACCTCCCCCTATATCGCTGAAGATGCGGTCGAAGCGATCGAGGTCTCCTACACCCCGCTCGCTGCGGTCACCGACGCCAAACGCGCCATGCAGCCAGGCCAGCCCGTGCTGCACGACGATATCCCCAACAATCTTTCCTATACCTGGGCGCTGGGAGACCGTACCACGATCGAACAGGCCCTGAGCGCATCGGCCCACGTGATCCAGCTGGACCTGACCAATCAACGGCTGATCCCCAATGCCATGGAACCGCGTGCGGCAGTGGCACAGTGGAACGCAGCGACCGAAGAGATGACCCTTTGGACCACCAGCCAGAACCCCCACCCCATCCGGCTGCTGCTCAGCGCCTTCACCCTGGGCATCCCCGAACATAAACTTCGGGTCATTTCCCCCGATGTCGGCGGCGGCTTCGGCAGCAAAATCTTCCACTACCCAGAAGAGATCATCACCCCGTGGGTCGCACGCAAGATCAACCGCCCGGTCAAATGGGTGGCCAGCCGCAGCGAGTCCTTTATCACCGACTCGCACGGCCGCGACCATGTGACCCATGCCGAGCTGGGGCTGGACGCAGAAGGACATATCACCGCCCTGCTGGTCGAGACCTGGGCCGACCACGGGGCCTACCTCTCGACCTTTGCCCCGTTGATTCCTACGGCCTTCTACCACTGTCTGCTCTCCGGCCTTTACAAAATCCCGCTCATCTATGGGATCACCTACGCCACCCTGACCAATACCGTGCCTGTCGATGCCTACCGCGGCGCAGGCCGGCCAGAAGCGGCCTATGTGGTCGAAAGGCTGATCGACCTCGCTGCACGCAAGCTCGACCTGGACCCGATCGCGTTCCGCCGCCGCAATTTTATCCAGCCGGAAGAGTTCCCCTACCAGACCCCGGTGGCGATGCTCTACGACAGCGGCGACTACAACCGCCTCTTCGACAAGGCACAGGAGCTCTCCAGCTACAGCGAGCTGGTGGCCGCGCGCGATGCCGCACGCGCAGAAGGCCGTCTGGTCGGCATCGGCGTCAGCGGCTGTATCGAAGCCTCTGGCCCTGCTCCCTCCAAGATCGCCGGAGCCCTCGGCTCTGCGGTCGGTTTCTGGGAGAGCAGCATCGTACGCGTCCACCCCTCTGGGAAAGTGAGCGTCCTGACCGGCTCCCACTCGCATGGACAAGGGCACGAGACTGCCTTTGCCCAGATCGTCGCCGACCAGTTGGGCGTTCCAATGGAAGATATCGAGGTCATCCACGGCGACACCGCCGCAATTCCGTTCGGGATGGGCACCTACGGCAGCCGCAGCATGGCAGTCGGCGGTTCTGCGATTGTCAAAAGCGCAGAAAAAGTCCGCAAAAAAATGCTCAAGATTGCCGCCCATCAGCTGGAAGCAGCCGAGGAAGACCTGGCTTACGACTTCAACAGCGGCGGGGTCTATGTCAAAGGCTCCCCCAGCCAGAAAAAATCTTTCTTTGACCTTTCCCTGGGCGCCTACACCGCCCACAACCTGCCCGACGGGTTGGAACCCGGGTTGGAAGAACAGGCCTTCTACGACCCAGCCAATTTCACCTTCCCCAACAGCGCCCACATCTGCCAGGTGGAAATCGACCGGGCCACCGGCGAAGTCTCTGTGCAAAAGTACTATGCAGTCGACGATGTCGGCAATGTCATCAACCCCATGCTGGTCGACGGACAGATTGTCGGCGGCATCGCCCAGGGGATCGGGCAGGCGCTCTGGGAATACGGCGCCTACGACGAGACTGGGCAGCTCCTCAGCGGCACCTTTATGGACTACGCCATGCCGCGCGCCGACGTCATGCCCGCCATCCACACCGCACGCACCGTCACCCCTTCCCCCCATAACCCCCTCGGCGTCAAAGGGGCGGGCGAAATGGGGACGATCGCGGCGACCGTGGCGGTCGCACATGCCGTGATGGACGCGCTGGCACCCCTCGGCATCCGCCATCTCGATATGCCGTTGACGGCGGAGAAGGTGTGGTCGGCCATCCAAGAGGCTGCATAAGTCGCAATCGGGCCAGACGATGCGGAGCAGCGCTGCTCCGCATCGTCTGTGAACTCGCCCAGCCAGAAATTTCAATCAGGAGACCCACATGTATCCGTCAAAATTCGACTATATGCGCGCACAGTCGGTAGAAGAAGCAGTTGAGCGGACAAGCCGCCACAGCAATGCCAAACTCCTGGCTGGAGGCCACAGCCTGATCCCAGCGCTCAAGCTGCGTCTGGCCCAACCCGACCTGCTGGTCGACCTGGGCCGGATCGCCGCTCTGAAAGGCATCAGCCGCCACAACGGCACGGTCTCGGTCGGCGCGCTGACCACACACGCGGCCTGTGCTGCCTCAGACGACCTGCCCAAAGTCTGGAGCGAAGCTGCCGGTCTGATCGGAGACCCCCAGGTGCGCAACCGGGGCACAGTCGGGGGAAATATCGCCCACGCAGACCCCGCCTCCGATCTGCCGACGGTGCTGATCGCATTGGGTGCCCACATCCATATACAGGGCACAGCGGGCCCGCGCGTCATCCCAGCCGACGATTTTTTTGTCGATCTCTTCACCACCAGCCTGCAAGAGGGTGAGATCATCACCCAGGTCGAGGTGCCCGTCGAGTCCAACCAGGGCTCCGCCTACACCAAGGTCTTCAACCCAGCCTCGCGCTACGCCATCCTCGGGGTGGCTGCCCAGGTAGCCGTCGCAGGGGGGGTCTGCCAACAAGTCCGGGTGGCTGCGGGTGGCAGCACCCCCAAAGCCATTCGCGCCCACCACGTCGAAGCCGCACTGCAGGGCCAGCCGCTCAACGACGCAACGTTCCAGAGCGCAGCCGCCGCAATCACAGATGACCTCGGCGAAGAGGTGATCGGCGATATGTATGCCAGTGCAGCCTATCGCCGATCGATCGCCGCACAGATCGCCGCACGTGCGCTCTCCGCTGCGGCCGCACGCGCCCGCTAGCGCGCTGACGGCCAGGATGGGGCAGCTGCCGGGTAGTGGAAAAAACCCGGCAGCGGCCCCATCCACTTGCGGGTGCGCAAGAGCTCCGTTTGGCCTGCTCGTCTATTTTTTAACCTGCGTGTGTGCCCCACCTTCGCGTCACCGCCCGCACCACGCTCATCCTCCTCAGGAGCCGTTCTTTGCCGAGCCTGCCCACACTCCATTCGATCGACGAACTTCACAACGCTCTGGTCGAACAGAACTACATCAGCGACCGCAGTCTGACCACCGCGATCTACCTGGCCCTCCAACTCAAACGCCCGCTTTTTCTCGAAGGAGAAGCCGGGGTCGGCAAAACAGAGGTCGCCAAAGTGCTGACCCAATGGCTTGACACAGCGCTGATCCGTCTGCAGTGTTATGAAGGGCTGGACGTCAACACGGCTGTCTACGAGTGGAATTACACCGAACAGCTGCTGCAGATCCGGCTGATGGAGGCGGCCGGCCATGTCCAGGTCGAAAGTGCCCGACACGAACTGTTCAGCCCCCATTTTTTGCTCAAACGCCCCCTGCTGCAGGCCATCGACTACACCGGCGACAGACCCCCCGTGCTGCTGATCGACGAGCTCGACCGTGCAGACGAAGAGTTTGAAGCCTACCTGCTGGAGGTGCTCTCCGATTTTCAAATCACCGTCCCAGAACTGGGCACCCTGCGCGCGCCAGCCCCGCCGGTCGTGATCATCACCTCGAACCGGACACGCGAAATCCACGACGCCCTCAAACGCCGCTGTCTCTACCACTGGATCGACTACCCCTCCTTTGAAAAGGAGTACGGCATTGTGCTGGCCAAGGTGCCCGGAGCCCCAGCCCAGCTGGCGCGCCAGGTCGTTGCTTTTGTCCAGGAACTGCGCCGCGAAGAGCTCTACAAGGTGCCAGGCGTCGCCGAAACCCTGGACTGGATCAAGGCGCTGGTCGCACTTGACCAGCATGCGCTCACCGAAACCCTGGTCTACGATACACTGGGCGCACTGCTCAAATACCGCGAAGATATCCAGCTGGCACAGCGTGCAGCCGTGAAACCAATTCTGCAGCGACTGCCCACGTTGGTCTGAAACCCCGCTATGCACCGCTCCGGAAACCTGCTCTCCAATTGTGTGCTCTTTGGACGCCTGCTGCGCAGTTTGGGCATGGACATCTCCCCAACCCAGATGGTAGATGTCGTCGACAGCCTGAACCATGTCCACATCGGCAACCGGCAAGATTTCAAAAATATGCTGGCAGCGCTGTTGGTGAGACGGCGCGAACAACAAAAACGCTTCGAAGATGCCTTTGACAGCTTCTGGCAGGCCCGCTGGGAAAGCGTCCCCCTCAAAGCCGACAGCTCCCCCCGATCGCCGCAGCTCGAATGGCTGCAGCCAGCCCACTCCGACGGCCAGGAGAGCGCCGAAACACCCACCAGCGCCGAGACAGAGATCCTTCAAACCTACAGCGACGTCGAAGTGCTGCGCCAAAAACACTTTGCACAGCTGAACGAAGCCGAGCTGCAGGCCCTCCGTCAGCAGATGCGCTCGATCGTCTGGCAGTTGGCGCCACGACGCACCCGCCGCACCGAACGGGCGACACGGGGCACTCTGCTGGACATGCGGCGCACCCTGCGCCAGAACCTGCGCAACAGCGGCGATATCTTCCACCTGGCCCGCCGCCAGCGTCGCTACAAACGACGCCCCGTCGTGGTTCTCTGCGATATCAGCGGCTCGATGGAACGCTATTCGCGCATTCTGCTCCAGTTTCTTTACACCGTTGCCTGGCAGCTGGAACGGGTAGAAGTCTTTGTCTTCAGCACACGGTTGACGCGCATCACCCGCCAGCTGCACAACCGCAGCATCGAGGTGGCGCTGGCAGACGCAGGCCGGGCCGTGCATGACTGGGCGGGCGGCACCCGGATCGGGGACGCGATCAAACAGTTCAACTACCACTGGGCAAGACGGGTGTTGAACCAGGGTGCCGTCGTGCTGATCGTCAGCGACGGCTGGGATCGCGGCGAAATCGACCTGCTGGCCTGCGAAATGGCACGGCTGCAACGCAGCACCTCCCAGGTCATCTGGCTCAACCCACTCCTGGGCGACGTCGATTACCAACCCCTGGTGCGCGGCATGCAGGCTGCCCTCCCCTACATCGACCGTTTTCTGCCCGTCCACAACCTGGCCAGCCTGGAACAGCTGGCCAGCGTACTGAAGAAACTCTGAACGCAGGCCATTCCTGCTGAAAGGCAAACAGATGCGCGAACTTCTACCGACATTGGAACGCTGGCGCGCCGAACAAAAACCGATCGTGCTGGCGACGGTGGTCAAACTGTCCGGGTCAGCACCGCTGCCCCTGGGAGCCAAAATGGCGGTCTCCGCAGCCGGAGAGATGGCAGGCTCGGTAAGCGGCGGCTGCGTCGAGGGCGCAGTCGTCCAAGAGGCGCTGGCCCTGCTCCAACAGGGAGGGTCCAAACTGTTGACCTATGGGATCACCGACGAGCTGGCCACAAGTGTCGGGCTGGCCTGTGGCGGCACCATCGAAGTCTGGCTCGAACTCTGGGAGGAAGCCCTTCGATGACCCTGCACAGACAATTCGAAGACGCAATCCGGCAGGGTCGGCTGGTCGCCCTGGCTACGGTGCTGACCGGTCCGCAGACGGGCCATCAGCTGCTGCTCTGGCCCGACGGGAGAACTGCTGGCAGCCTGGGAGATCCTCTCCTGGAAACCGCCGTACAAGCTCGAACAGAGGAGTTTTTTGCAGGACGCAAACCGGTGCGACTGACCCAGACACACCCCACCGGCCCGGTCGAACTCTTCGTAGATGTCCAGACACCGCCGCTTCGGCTCTTCATCGTCGGAGCCGTGCACACCGCAGCCGCACTGGTCACCTATGCCAAAGTTCTGGGGTTCCAGACCATCGTCGTCGACGCACGCGCCGCTTTTGCCACCCCAGAACGCTTTGGCCATGCAGACCAGCTGATAGTACGCTGGCCGGCAGAGGTGCTGGCAGAACAAGGGCTCGACGAGAGCAGCTGCGTCGTCACCCTCACCCACGACGAAAAATTTGACAACCCCGCCCTGGCTGCAGCCCTGCGCAGCCCAGCCCTCTACATCGGGGCCCTGGGCTCGCAAAAAACCCATGCCAAACGGCGCGCAGCATTGGCGGCCGACGGTCTGACCGACACCGACCTCCAACGCATTCACGCTCCGATCGGGCTGCGGATCGGCGCACGCCGCCCAGAAGAAATCGCCCTGTCGATCATGGCCGAGATCGTCGCTGTAGTCAACCGAACCGAGAAAACCGGAAACAGCCTGGCCGGCCGCTGACCCCCTTCCCGGCCCCCCTCTCTCTGGCCCAACAAATC
>JAPLGY010000251.1 GCA_026389955.1 Caldilinea sp.
CGGCCAGCGGGCGGTAGAGGTTGCCCGCCCAGCTCCCTTCAAACAAAATGACCGGGAAAAATCCCTCAACCAGGTCAACAACGTTGACCAGAAAATAAAAAACAAAGCCGACCGAGACCAGCGCATGAAAAAAGCTGCTCCACGGCCGCGCCTTCCAGATCGGCCGCGTGCTCAGCCAGGTTGTGCCAGCCTGCCCGAGCCTTGCCACCAGTTCGCCGACCGCCGGCCTGGCACCACTCCCGCGCTGGATGACCTTGTACACCATGGAAAAGCCCCGCCAGCCATAGAAGAGCGACACCCCCACCGCCCCCAAAAACAAAATTTTTTCAGCAAGGGTCAGCATGACCAAACCTTTCTACCGGGCAGCAAAGACACTGGCCCACGCATCGACGCCCGCAGCAGACAGGCCAGGTCTGAATCCTGCACGAACGCCCCAAAACCACTCCTTGATCATACGGGAATTGGGCCCATACACAAAAGTTGGGTCTGTTCAGGACAATGACGGGACAAATGACCCCTGTCTGCCGGGCAAAAAGATGCGAGACTGGGGAGGGAGGTCAAAAAAATGAAACGTCGTCTTTTGTTTGTCCTGCTGGCTGCCACCTTCTGGTCCAGTGCCGTGCAGGCGACCCCAGCCAGGCAGGAGATGGAGCCGGTCGTCCTTTATTTTTTTTGGGGAGAGGGATGCCCACATTGTGCTGCGGCCAAACCATTCCTGGCCGAACTGGAGCAGCGGTATCCAAGCCTGACGGTGCGGGCGTATGAAGTCTGGAACCATGAAGCAAACCGGGCCCATTTTGCTCGAATCGCCGCCCGTCATGGCGTTGAGCCGACCGCAGTCCCTGCCTTTTTTGTCGGCAACCGTCACTGGGTTGGCTATGCCGAGGAGATCTCAGCTCGCGAGATCGAGCGCGCAGTCGGGGACTGTGTGCGTACGGCCTGCCCGGATGCCGACAGCGGGGTGGTGGAGTCGGCAGAATTTTCTCCAGCACGCCCCGAGCAGGGAAGCCCGAGCGCGACCAGTCCCCCGGCAGTGGGCAGGCTGACAGTGCCGTGGCTGGGCAGCGTCGATCTGGAGACCCAGTCCCTCCTCCTGAGCACGGCACTGATCGCGTTTGTAGATGGGATCAACCCCTGCTCGCTGTGGGTGCTGTCGATGCTGCTGGCATTGACCCTCCACACCGGCTCACGGCGCAGGGTGTTGGGGATTGGCCTGATCTTCTTGTCGACGACATCGCTGGTCTACATGCTGTTCATCGGTGGTCTTTTCAACCTGTTCGCTCTCTTGGAGTGGATCCCCTGGATCCAGGGGCTGGTGGCGTCGGTCGCCCTCCTGCTTGCTGTGGTC
The DNA here is from genome assembly GCA_026389955.1 of Caldilinea sp. Next base: position 1,349 of record JAPLGY010000251.1, read on the forward strand.
AATCTCAAAGATTACTTTCTGTACGGCAAGGGGTTTTCGCTGACGATAGCCAGCCGCCAGAAACCGGGGTTGTATCGCAACCTGCGGCGGGTGCTGGCAGCCGGTCAATCGCTTCCAGCCTTGGTCGGGGCGACCCTCGTGCTGGCAGCCGGCACGTCGCTGGTCGAATTTTCATGTACGGCGGGGTTCCCCCTGCTGTGGACCAACCTCCTCGCCACACAAGGAGTGACCCCGGCAACCTTCTGGCCGCTCCTGGCACTCTATATGGTGATCTACCAGCTCGACGAACTGGCCATTTTTTGGGGAACCCTGGCCGGGCTCCGGGCCAGCAGGCTGTCAGAAACACAGGGGCGTATTCTCAAACTCGCAGGGGGGATGTGGATGCTGATCCTGGCGACAGTGATGCTGGTCGACCCGACATGGATGAACAGCCTGACAGCGACGCTGTGGATGTTTGCGCTGGCCATTGCAGGGACCCTGCTCACCTTGTGGGTCCACCGCTGGCTGCTGCCCGCAGCGGGCCTCTACATCGGCAGCGAAGCGCTGCCAGGTCGCTCGGCCCGACGCAAAAAAAGCTGATGGCGTGAGGGGTTCTCTCAACAGACCTTGGCACAAAGGTGATCCTTGAGTCGGCGCCGGGTGCCCTCTGGGCGTCGATTAAACGTGTAAACATTGCGCACCCCGTGACGAAATCCGCGAGACTCGTCCAGACAGAAACGGGTCTCTTGGCTGATGACAGGTGGGCGGACGCCGTCAATTGCCGCCGACATTTGCAGCAGCAGATCTCGATGCCAGTCTGCCCCCGGGAGTTCGGGGGCAAAAGCGACAATTTGTCGCATTTGGGCACCTCCGTCATCTACCTGATCGCTGCCGACAGCACACCAGAACCAGCCTGGCAGGCCGTGATTGACGCCGGCGCCAACGGCAAGATTGCGGTCGCGCAGGCCTTGCGTAGTAGAGACGCAACATCAGAGCAAACACAAACTCTGTACTTGGAAACCAGCGAACTTGTG
>JAPLGY010000619.1 GCA_026389955.1 Caldilinea sp.
CCCAGCGGGCTGCCAGCCAGCCCGCCACACTGGCTGCGCCGACCGCCAGCCAGAGGCTGGAGAGCCAGACCAAGGGCAGCAGGTAGAGTTCGCTGTCCCGGGTGTGATAAAAAAGAGCGTAGAGGCTCACCGGTATCCCCCACAACAGGCTGAACGTGCGCAGAGAGGGCTGCCAGCGATCCCAGCTGGCCAGCCCGACAAATCCCAGCGCCAGCCCCACCGGGGTGAACTGAAGGGTGACGGTGTATGCCCACAGGGTCAGCCGCTGCCACAGCAGGTCTGCTGGCCCGAGAACCAGATAGCCGCGATAGGCGGCCCCGCTGACCAGCCAGACAAACCCTTCCCAGTTGTCTGCATACCCCCAGTTGACCGGCGACACGGTCGCCGCCGCCAGCGGAACACGCACGTACCACAACGCCCCGATCAAAATGCCCCCCACCACCACCTGCAGAGGCGCCCGCCAGCGCCGTGGCCCAGCCCGCTCCGCCATCAGCCTGTAGCCGGCTGCCGGCAGCAACAACAACAAGGTGAGGTGGTGTGCGGTCCCGAGCGCAACCGGCACCAGGCTGTACCAGAGCCGCTGCGGTTTGACCAGCACAGCCCAGCCCAGCAGGGCAATCAACAGCGCGTGCAGGCTGTAGACTTCGGTCAAAATGGATTGGCTCCACAGCAGCGGGGTCACCGCCCAGGCGCCCCCAGCCAATCCAGCCCAGGCCCACCGCAGCGGCTGTCCAGCCAGCAGATGGCCAGCCACGCGCACACTCACCAATACGCTGGCTGCGCCAAAACAGGCGCTGAGCAGGTTGCCCCGCCAGACCAGTGAGGTCGACGGCGCCCCCCCCTCGAACAGGGCCAGCCACCCTTGCAGCAACAACATGTACAAAGGGTAGCCAGGCGGATGGGGCACCCCGTAGGTGGCGGCCGCTGCCAGCAGTTCCCCGCCGTCGGCACCCTGATGCGCCCAGGTCAGACCCGGAGCCAGCGAGCGAACGTACAACCACAAAGCCGCCCCAGCCATCCCCACGGCTGCCGGCCAGCCCGTAGACCAGCTGCTGCGCCAGATCTCTTTCACTCTGTCCACAGCCCGATCAGCGCCACCCATTGCTCCGGCTTTACCACCAAAAATCTGGTGCCACAGCCGGAGGCAGACCGATGAAGAGCGCGGTGTAGGTGTACGCTGCGTTGCTGGAGAGCAGTGCAGCAGCCCCTTGCAGCACACTGCCGTTGGCCAGGGAGGCGTCGACCTCTGCCACGATCTGCACCGTCGCACTCGCCCCGGCAGCCACCTCCGGCCAGCTGACCACAACCAACGCGTTCCCAGCCTCTGTCTCCATCTGGACCACCTCTCCCTGCCCTGCCTCCGCAGTGCCAGCTACGCCGGCAGAAGCTGTGACAGCGCGCAATCCAGCAGGAAGCTCGAAAGAGTACTGAATTTCGACAGCAGCCACCTCCCCCTGGTTGGTCACCGTGAAGGGAATTGTGAGCGGCTGCCCCTGGATGGCCAGCAGCAGCGACGGCTCGCTCGCCAAAGACAGCACCGTCTCGGCCGCCGAATTCGCCGTTCCCTCGACCTGGCTGCGCTCGACAGGCCCGACAAACGCCCGCGCAGCAGTGCGGTCCAGCCCCCCAAAAAGCGCCCACAGCCAGGCGAGGAACAACACTCCGACAACCAGGGCGCCTCGCGAAACGCCGCGCAACAGGCGGGGAACGTGCATGCTCTGCTCCTTTTTTTGCTTGCGCTCAGCGAGCGCCATGGCCCTGAAAAATGGTTGGGAACGTGCGGAGGAGGATCTCAAAATCTCGGCGCAGGCTGTAATGGTCAATGTACTCCAGCTCCAGCTGCAACCGTTCGCCAAACGCCAGATCCCCACGGCCGTTCACCTGCATCGGCCCTGTCATCCCCGGTTTGACCGCCAGCCGGCGGCGCTGAAAATCCTGGTAGCGCTGGACGATCCGCTCTTCTTCCGGCCGCGGCCCCACCAGACTCATCTCGCCGCGCAACACATTGTAAAACTGTGGCACCTCATCCAGCGAGGTACGCCGCAAAAACCGGCCAATCCGCGTGACCCGCGGGTCTTGCTGGAGTTTGAAGGCGGGCTCCGGCAGCTGTTCCAGATCGACCAGATTCGCAAGCCGGGCTTCGGCGTCGATCACCATCGTGCGCAGCTTGACAATGCGAAACAGCCGGCCGTTTTCGCCGACACGCACCTGCCAAAAAAAGATGGGGCCCGGCGACTCTGCTTTGATCGCCACAGCGGCCACCGCAACCAGCGGGACCGACACCGTCAGCCCCACCAACGCCCCGACAATATCCACCGCCCGTTTCACCAGCCGCTGCCAGCCGGCGATCACCGGCTGGCGTTCGCCGGGCACGGTCCCCGCAAAATGCACCGTGCCCTGCAGATAGCCGCTGCCCAACGCCGCAGCCCGCACCCCCAACAACGGCAAGCCCAGCAACGCCAACACCGGGGAACGGCGGGCCAGCTTGTACATGAACGGCGCAGTGGTGATCCCAAAAAACAAAGCGGCTGCACCCGCCACACCCCAAAACCAGAGCAGCGGCAGCCACACCAGCCCCAATACACCCAGCCCACTCGCCCCAGCCACCGCAGCCAGCAACACGATCTGCACCTTCAACACCTGAGGCGTATGGCTGTCCTGCACCATGCGCTCAGGATGCCAACGCATCATCAATGCTTTCCAAAACCCAATCGCATATTTGCGCCGAAAATACTCGCCGACGTCCCGGTCGTGCAGATGCACAACCCTGGCTTCTGGCGCAAAGACCAGACGGTACCCTTTTTGGGCCAGCCGAAAGCTGAATTCTTGGTCCTCCACACTGGCTGTCGTAAAAATCGGGTCAAATCCACCATTTTCTAAAAACAACGCTCGACGATACCCCGCCGAATAGGTGTCGATAAAATCGATCTGCGGCTGCTCCACCATTCGGTCGTACCGGTCTTCGTACTCCGCCTGCACAAAACGCGCCACCAGATCGGTCTGCTCGGTCAGATAGGCACCTTTCACCCCCATCACCGCCGGGTCTGTAAAAGGAGCTGTCATGGCGGCAACCCAGTTCGGGGCCGGCGCACAGTCTGCATCTGTAAACAACACCAGCGCAGCA
>JAPLGY010000677.1:0-3225 GCA_026389955.1 Caldilinea sp.
GGCGGGCATCCACTACCCGACCCCACTCCACCTGCAGCCAGCCTACGCCGACCTGGGCTATCGACGGGGCGACTTGCCTGTGACCGAGAGGGTGGCCGAGAGCTGCCTGAGCCTGCCCCTCTATCCAGAGATGACCGAAGCCCAGCAAGACGCTGTGGTGGCGGCCATTGCTGCTTTCTTTGGCCAGCGATGAACGAAATGCACAAAACCCACTCCCTGCACACAGGCCCACCTCCTGCGGTCTCGGTCGTGGTGCCAGCCCGCAACGAAGAGGCCACCATCGCCACGGTGGTCGAGCGAACCTACCAGGCCTTCGCACAGCTGGGCTGCAGCGGCGAGGTCCTGGTCGTCGACGACGGCAGCACCGACCACACCGGGGCCATTCTGGCCACCCTGCGAACGCAGTACCCCTCGCTGCGGGTCTTCACCCGCCGCCGCAGCCGCGGCATGACCGCCGCCCTGCAGCAGATGTTCAGCGCCAGCTCCGGTGCAGTTGTAATTTTGATCCCAGCCGATCTGGAGTCAGACCCACTGCTCGACCTGCCGGTGTTGGTGCGGGCGTTGGAGGCAGCGGATCTGGACGTCGTTGCCGGCTGGCGCCAGGGACGTCGCGACCGCAAGGTTCTGGCCAGCAAAATTTATAACTGGGTGATGGCACAGTTGGCCGGCGTTCACGTGCACGACGGCAACTGGATCAAAGCCATGCGCCGTGAGGTCGTGGCCAGTTTCCCCCCACTGCGCAGCGACTGGCACCGCTTTTTGTTGATGATCGCGGCCCACAACGGCTTTCGCATCGGAGAAGTCCCCACCAGCTACCAGCCCCGCCTGGCCGGCAGCAGCAAGTTCGGCTGGGAACGAATTCCCAAAAGTTTCTTGGACGTGCTTGTTCTGAAGTTTCTGCTCACCTTCAGCGAAGCCCCCATGCGTTTTTTCGGGGGGTTGGGCCTCGCTGGGCTTGTCGGCAGCACCCTGGTCTTTCTCTATCTGCTCTTGCTCTATGTGTTCACAGCGACACAGCAACGCCCGATCTTTTTGGCTGCCGGCATCGCCGCCATCGTCAGCGTGCTCCTCATCCTGGTCGGCTTCCTGGCTGAACTGATCGTCACCCAGGGAGAACGCATTACCCAGCTGGAAAACGAGCTGACCACCCGCACGTCCAAATAAAACCGTTCTCCGGCGGAGCGCTGGTTCAAGGGGAGACCACACGAGCGCTGCCACAGGCCACCTGCTCCCCAACCTCCTGCCCGGCCGGGTCGCGCAGCCTGACCTGCAGCGGATAGCTGCCCGGCGGGGTGGCTGGGTTGAGGTTGACGTCGACCTCGTCGCGCACCACGCTGCCTGCAGGCCACTGCGACGGCGGGTCACGGCGCAAAATTTCACCGTCCCGGTAAAGCCGCTCTCCCCACACCCCCTCCGGCCCGACCAGCTGGACATCGGGCATGTACGCCTGCTCGACAGCCGCCGTCGCCTGCCACCAGAGCCGCACATGCACCCATCCACTCGGAGGATGCATCCGAAAATCGCTGGCAGTCACCACGGGGGTGGTCACCTCGCAGGCCAGCAGACGCAACCCCGGGACCAGTTCGACATCGACCCAGGTCGCCGAATCCGCCAAGGGCGGCACTTCTGTGAAACGATGGCGCAGGGCATAGCCAGTTACCTGAATCCCAGCCGGGTACTGTTCGGTCACCACCGGAAAGTTCTGGTCAAGCCAGCCTTCCACGACACGCTCGCGGTCGACGCCCTCCAGATGGCTCTGCACCAGCCAGAGCGTGGCCGTCCCCAGATCTTCCAGCCCACGCACCGGGGGTTCCACCTCCGCACTCTGGCCCGGCTCCAGTCTGCCCGTATACGGGTAAAAGACCGGCAGTTCCTGCTCGTCCGCCCACTGCCGCAGATACCAGCGCAGCGCGAGGTTGGTGTATTCCGCATGGCTGAACGCAGCCGCTGCCAGGCCCGGGCTCTGTTGTTGGTAGCCGGCCAGATAGGCTGCGGCTGCCCGCCAGTCCTCGCGCAGCCGCTCCGGCGACCACAACGACGGCAACGCCCCAGCCAGCAGCAGCGCCGTAACCGCACCGGCAGCCCACCCGGCGGGTCGCCAGCGCAGCCCCACGGCGACCGCGCCGCGCGCAAGGGCCCACAGCCCATACGGGGCCAGAAACAAAAAGTAGCGGTCTTCCGCAAACACCGTGTCGCTGGCTCCCAGCAGCGCGCCGCCGACCGCCAGAGGAACCCCCAGCCAGAGGCAGAGCCAGAGCTGGTCGTGGCGCTCTCGGCCAACACGCAGGAACAGACCTGCCGACAGCAGCAGGGCCAGCCAGGTCAGGAGCCAGGGTGCCACCGCTGCAGTCAGCCAGGGCGCCCGCCAGACTGTCATCACCTGCAGTTGCCGCAGCAGCTGCGCCCCAAAATTTTCGTAGGGCACCCCCGGCATCCCTTCGCGGGCGTTGACCCCCCAGGCGCTGTACGCCAGCGGCAAAAAAAGCAACAGAGTCACCGTCAGCGCACAAAATCCTTCCAACAGCCGACGCCAGCCACTGGCAGCGCCAGCCGCAGCGCGCGCTTGTCGCTCAGCACCCCACAGCCCGACCAGCGCCAGCCCGGCCGCCGGCAGCACGAACGCGCTGAACAGGTAGCTGTACAGTGCGAAGGTGAACGCGCTGACACAGAGCACCCACCACCCCAGACGGGCCAGCGCCCGCTGCCCCTGCCAACCGCGCAACAGAGCATACCCCGCCCAGACAATCCCCGTGGTCGCAGGCTGGAACATGCGCAGTTCCTGGCTGTACCAGACCAGCACCGGGCTGAGCGCGGTCAAAGCTGCCGCCAACAGCGCCACAGAACGACCGCTGAGCCTCTGGACCAGCAGCCCCAGACCCACTACCGTCAAAACGCCGAGCAACGCCCCCAGCAGACGCAGCGCCCAGTCGCTGTGCGCCAACCCCAACAGTTCGAGCAGGTTGATCCAGCCATGCAGCAACAGATAATAGCCGGGCGGATGCTTGTCCTGAATCAACGGCAGCGTACTTTGCCAGATGTAGTTGGCGCCCGAACGGGCCCACCGCAAGCTGACTGCTTCGTCGAACCAGAAAGAATGGTAGTCCAGCTGCCACAGACGGGTCCACACCGCCACCGCCAGAATCGTCAGCACTGGCCCGAGCCCCCGCAGCCCTGCCCCGCCCCCCCCCCTCTCCGCCATCCCTCAGCTGCTCCCCCGTGCAGGCC
>JAPLGY010000677.1:3243-4383 GCA_026389955.1 Caldilinea sp.
GCCAAAAAGACATCCCCCAGGCTGGGACGGTGGATGGCCACCTGGTGGATCGCAAATCCTGCCGCCAGCGTGGCCGCGATCAACTCTGCCAGCCGACGCTCGCCGCTGTCCACCCCGATCTGAAAACAGATCGACGGCTCACCCAGCGGGCCTTCGGCGACATGATGCGCGAGGTTGGTGACGAAGGGCAGGCCCGCCAACAACGCAGACTGGCGAGCCACGTCGCCGGTGCCCGCAAGGGTGACAACATCCGCCCCCATCTGGCCGATGAGTTCAGCCGGAGATCCCGTCAACAGCAGCTCGCCATCGTCAAGGATCCCGACACGGTCCGCCAACGACTCGGCCTCCTCCATCGAATGGGTCGTCAGCAGCAAAGTGCTCCCTTCCTCTTTGCGCAGCTGCCGAAGGTAGCGCCAGATCCCGGCGCGGTTCTGCGGGTCCAGTCCCTGGGTCGGTTCGTCCAGAAACAGAACTTGAGGGGCCGGCAGCAAGCCGCGCGCCAGTTCGAGCCGCCGCTTCATCCCCCCCGAATAGGTGCCGGTCTTGCGATCCAGCACGTCGCTGAGCTCGACCAGCGCAGCCAGCGCGGCAATTCGTCTTTTGCGCGTTGGCTGGTCAAGCCCATAGAGGCGGCCATGAAAGTCCAGCACCTGACGCCCGCTCAACTCGGTGTCGAGCACGATCTCCTGAAAGGTCACCCCCAGGCGACGGCGAACTTCGGCGGTCTGCGTGACCACATCAAAACCAGCCACCGCTGCGCGCCCGGCGGTCGGTGCCAGCAAGGTGGTCAAAATCGAGAGAAGGGTCGTCTTGCCAGCCCCGTTGGGGCCAAGCAGCGCGTAAATTTCGCCGCGCTGCACGCTGAAGGTGACCCCGCGCAGCGCCTGCACAGCCCCGTCACGCCCAGGATAGGTCTTGACCAGTTGGTAACTTTCGATTGCGTTCATATCCTCCTCCAGCGGGCCCCTCAGGCGGAGGGGCCCGTCCAGCTGTCTTCAGTAGAGCGCCAGACTGCGCGCTGCCCTATAGATTTTCTCTGCATTGGGCCGGTAGGCATCTTCCAAAGGGGGGCTGAATGGAACCGGCACGTCCAACCCACCGAGCCGCTGCACCGGGGCGTCCAGCCACTCAAAGGCCTCT
>JAPLGY010000190.1 GCA_026389955.1 Caldilinea sp.
CCCGTTGATGCGCGTGAAGTTGTCGCTGCGCTGCACAGCCTCTGCCTCCTGGGCCACCCCGCTCTCTGACAGGTCAGAGAGCGGCCCGTCAGCAGCAGAAAAGGGCTCTGCGGCAACCTCTGGCCCGCCGACCGCCCTGGCAGCAGGCGGCTCGTCAGCAGCAGAAGAGGGCTCTGCGGCAACCTCTGGCCCGCCGACCGCTCTGGCAGCAGGCGGCTCGCTGAGTTTGAGGGCGCTGACCAGCACAGCACCGGTTCCCAGGGCACTCACCAACAGAGCCGTCAGCGAGGCAAAGAAGCCAAAACAACTGCCAAGAATCCAGAAAAAGGCGACCACAATGCCAGGCAGCAAAATCCCGATGGCAGGGCGGAAGAGGCGCGGCAGCCCCAGCCTGGCGTTTGCCCGCAGCCCAATCTCATCGCCAAGCGCTGCCAGCCCGACCAGGTTGACAGCACCGAACAAAAGCGCCAGCAACAGAGCGGGCGGGCGGAAACAGACCGACAGCCACAGCAAGGCGATCAAAGCCCCTCCCACCAGGTTGAAGAGCAGGCCGGCCGCAAAACTGAGGGCAGTGCGGTCCACAAGAACCCGACGAGAGTTTTCTACCCATGCCGGACGCACTCGCACGAGCAGAACCCCCACCCCCGCAGCCAGCCCGAGCAGCAGCACAGCCAGCACGATCCGGCCGACCAGATCCCACAAAAGTTCCAGCAGGCTGGGCTGTTGGACAGGAGGGGGCACAGCCAGCGCAGGCAGATCAGGCAGATCCAAGGCGGTCGACGGGCCGCGCAGCACACTTCCTTTCACGACAGCCCCACGCTGCTGGTCGACTTCTCCGCTGACCACGCTGATATCGCCGCCGACAAACGCATCCCCCCCCAGATCGACATCGCCGCTCAGTGCCGTGATCGAGCCGCCGACATTGCCGTCGATCTGCACATCCCCGCTGAAAGCGGTGATATCCCCGACGACTCCTCCGCCCGCTTCGACGGCAACCTCTCCGGCGTAGACCACCAAACTGCCCCGGATCTCGCTGCCCGAGTCGACGGTGACATCTCCGTTCAAGACGGTGACGTCACCCTCCAGAAATTCGCCGCTTCGCACACGCAGGTCTTCGTTGAAAACAGTCTGCTGCTGCACCACAGGCCGGTTGGCCGCCAGGAGAGGAGCCGCCAACAGCAGCGCCAACAACAGCCCCGTGCACAACCCGACTGCCCCGATTTTCCAGATTGGTTCTTGTTTCATCAAATCCTCCGGCGAAATGCCCCTGCCTTTACAAGTGGGATTGTCTGCACAACGCCCACAGAGCCCGTCTGATCTTGCCAACTATCGCACACACGTTATTTTATCGGCACGGGGACAGACAGGCTGTCCGCTCTTGCGCTGTGCCGGAGCAGCCACACCCAGCCGGCCAGCAAAAGACCGGTGGCGGCAGCCGACAACCAGCCCAGCCACTGCAGCTGGGGAGCCAAGGCCAACAACGCTGCTGCCTCGGCACCGGACGCCCCCCACAGCCGAACCGTGTTGTAGGCCACCAGCAGCGCGCGCACCTGCTCTGCCAGCCAGGGCGACTGTGTGTGCACCAAAAAGACGACCCCTGCAGCAGCCACCCCAGCCACCCCAGCCAGTGCGCCCAGCGCCGCTGCCACCAAAAGCAGAAAAACCCGCTGATGGGCTTGCCGCTCCTGCTCGGCCAGACGCTGTTCGAAGCGACGCACAAAGCCGGTCGCTGGCTCCAGCGCAGGTGTCGTCGCCAACAGTGTCTCCAGCTCCTGCCAGCACAGCCAGAGCTGCCCAGCAGCTGGCTGCTCGGCCAACACCCCCTCAAAGCGCCCCTGCGCCTCTGGGCCCAACTCCCCGTCGAGCGCCTGCGCCATCCACCACTCCAGTTCCCCCGATTCCTCCAAAACTTCCTGAAGACGATCGGCCATACACTCTCCTCCTGCCTACATTTCAGCCAGTGCCAGCGGGACAAACGACCCAGCGCCCTCCGCCTTCCCGGCGCCGGCCGACACAGACCCCACCTCTGCACGCCGAGAAAGGGTCACCAGCTGCTGGCGCGCGCGAAACAACCTGCTCTTCACGGTGGCAACCGTCACCTGCATGGCTGCAGCAATTTCTTCGTAGCTCAACTCCTCCCAATAACGCAGCACAAGCGGAATGCGGTACTCCGGTGCCAGCTGCTCCAGCAAAGACTGCACCTCCAGACGGGTTTCCTGGCGGAGCACATGCTGTTCTGGGCGCAGACCCTCCCCTTCCAGCTCTTGCAGCACAGGGTTGTCGTCGAGCGAAATCTGCGTGGTCCGTCGTTTGCGCAGCTGGTCGATACAGTGATGGTTGGCAATCGAAAACAGCCAGGTCGAAAACTTCATCGCTGGATCATACTGGCCAAGCCGACTGTAGGCGCGCAAAAAAACCTCCTGAGCAGCATCTTCAGCTTCCTCCAAATTGCCCAACATGCGATAGGTCAAATTGAAAACCGGGCGCTGATAGGCACCAACCAGGTGGCTGAACGCCCCCCGATCCCCGCGCAACGCCTCTTCCAGCCAGAAGTGCTCCTGCTCGTTCATCGCTTCCTGTCTTGCCGTCGCGCAAAGAGGCAGCTTCCCCTTCTCTTGAAGCTGGACAATGGTCACGCCAGGACCCCCGCTGCCTGCCTCTGTGCCCGCTGCTTATACTACTACTACGCAGCACCACACAAAAAGTTACAACAAGACCTGCAGGAGCAGAAATTCCCAAGATGAATTCTGGCCAGTTTGTAGGAAGATTGTGGGAAGATTGTGACGCGTGAGCAGGTCTGTATCCGAACAGTTGCAGATTTTCATATTTGGAATTCATGCTGCAGAGGAATGCGACCCGGATACGAGGTGCTTTCTGTGTTAAAATAACAGCTCGACGGTTACACGCGAAATTCAGGCCCAAGAAATCAAGCTATGAGCAGACCAGACCCCAAAACAGACATCGCACACAGATTTTTCAAGCAGTTTGTTCTTTTTCGTTGTAAATGGGCTGTTGCACTTCCAGCCTTGCTCACCTGGATGGTGTGCGGGCATATTCTACCTCTACAAGCCCAGACACCTCCGGCCACAACAACCCCTGAATCTGGCACGGTACTGGTTCTGCAGCCGTCCGTGACAACACTTCTTGTAGGCCAGACTTTCAGCGTCACAATCCAGGTGCGCACCAGCCAGATGGTGGATGGCTCCGGCGCTTATGTAAATTTTGATCCGACCGTGCTGCAGGCAGCAGCCATCTCTCCCAGCAACAGTCTTTCTCTCGAATTGCAAAACCAGATCGACAACACGCAGGGACACATCAATTTTGTTGCTGGTCAGTTGAACAGTCCATTTCCCTCTCGTGATTTTGTTCTGGCAACAGTCCGCTTTCAAGCCACGAGACAATTTTTTGAAACACTGCTCACCTTTGAAAGTGTGGACCCACAGCGGCAAAGCAACGTCACATTTAACGGCAACTCGATTCTCAGCAACTACCAAAATGCTGCCGTCGTTGTGGTAGCCCCGCCCACGGCGACACAGACACCCACACTGGCCCCACCCACGGCGACGCGAACACCCACACTGGCCCCGCCCACGGCGACACGGACACCCATCCCGCCCACGGCGACACGGACACCCATCCCGCCCACGGCGACACGGACGCCCATCCCGCCCACGGCGACGCGAACACCCAAACGTCCCCCGCCGACGGCGACACGGAGACCCAACCAGCCCACGGCGACGCCAACACCCATCCCTCCCGGACACCCACACTGGCCCCGCCCACGGCGACACGGACGCCTATCCGGGCCACAGTGACACCAAGACCGATTGCACCCACAGCGACGCGGACGCCCATGCGTCCCCTGCTGCTGCCCATCTCTACCCCCAATGTTGTGGACATCTCGGAAACAGCGCTGTCAACCGACACGCCGATCGTGGTTTCCCCCCCAATCACTACGCCGCTCCCCGCACCGACAGAAAACGGCGATTCGAGGACATGGCCGTTGGAGGGTGCAGGCGACAGTGTTTTTTCTACAGAAAGTGCCTTCGGCCATACGGTCATGTCTGTTCCAGCAGCAGCGATCGCCGAAAAACAACCGGATGTCCTCTATGCGTTGTCCTATGTTGAACAGGCCACACCGCTGCCTGTACCAGATTCCTTGTTCAGTTTTGTGGGGCGAGCCTTTCATCTTGAATTGCTGGTCAACGGGCAAACTCAGCCTGAGTACAGATTTGCCGAACCCGTCTCGTTGATACTGGAGTATTTGCCTGGGCAAGATCTGGACCACAACGCTTTGGCTCTTTTTGGGTATGATCGGTCCGCAAATCACTGGTTCAGCGAAGATCACTGGGTGAGCAGTGTCGATCCAGCAGCACAGACGGTTCATGTCGCTGTGCCGCAGACCGGCCACTATGTGCTTGGGCTGCGGGTGTCTCCCAGCAATCTGCCAGTTGAACCGATGGAAGCTGTTGGACAACTCTTTCTTCCGATGATCTCTGGGGAGTGTACGCTGGAATGTCAGACACGCCCAAGCGCATCTGCGGTGCAGCTTTTTTTGCCGACAGTTTCCAGATGATTGTCCCTGCCATCGAGCCCGATTTTGCCCACCTGTTGTCGTCTGTAGTACAGTAGAACCATTAGCATCTGCTCAGAAAAGACTGTTAGGAAGGGTGCAGAAGGAAACCTGAATGCGACAGACATATCCATTTTCTGCTATTGTCGGCCAGGAGCGCATGAAGCGCGCCCTGATCTTGAACGCGATCAACCCCCAGATCGGCGGCGTGCTGATCCGGGGCGAGCGCGGCACAGCCAAGTCTACCGCCGCCCGTGCGCTGGCAGCCCTGCTGCCCCTGCTCGAAATTGTGCAAGGCTGCCGCTTCAACTGCGACCCACAACGTCCCGACCTCTTCTGCGACGAGTGCCGAGAACGGCTGGCCCAGGGCGGCGACCTGTCTGTTTCGCACGCCGCCACCCCTTTTGTCGACCTGCCCGTCAGCGCCACCGAAGACCGCGTGGTCGGCACCCTCGATATCGAAAAGGCGATTCAGAAGGGCGAACGGCACTTCGAGCCTGGCATCCTGGCCGCCGCCAACCGCGGCGTCCTCTACGTCGATGAGGTCAACCTGCTCGACGACCATGTGGTAGATTTGCTGCTCGACAGCGCCGCCATGGGGGTCAACGTGGTCGAACGCGAGGGGATCAGCTTCCAACACCCAGCCCGCTTTGTGCTCGTCGGCTCCATGAACCCAGAAGAAGGCGATCTGCGCCCACAGCTGCTCGACCGCTTTGCCCACGCTGTCGACGTCGTCGGCATCACCGAGGCAGCGCTGCGCGTCGAAGTACTGCGCCGCCGGGTCTTCTTCGAGCAGGACCCCGACGCCTTCGGCGCTGCGTACGACGATTCTGAGCAGACCCTGTGTGGCCGCATCCTCGCCGCCCGGCAGCGCTATGCGCTGGTAAAGTACACCGACCGCGATCTGTACACCATCGCCGCGCTGACCGCCAGTTTCAAGGTCGACGGCCACCGTGCCGATATCGTGATCCTGAAGACGGCACGTGCCCAGGCCGCACTCGACAGCCGTCTGCAAATCAACGACAAGGATATCCTGTTGGCTGCCGAGCTGGCCCTGCCCCACCGCATGAAGAAGCAGCCCTTCCAAGATTCGATGCTCCACCCCGAGCAGCTCCAGTCCAATCTGCGCCAGGCACGCGCCGAAGCCGAAAAAGCGGTCGAAGAAGACCCGCGCCAGGAAGGGGAAGCCAAGGCGACTGCAGACGAAAAAAAAGCATCGAGGGCGATGAGTCGGAGCTAAACGAAAGCTCGGAGAGAGGCGAGGGCGCTGCTGCCCAGCCTGACGCGTCTCCGCAGCAAAGCTCATCGCCCGGTGACAACAAAGGGGCCCGCAAACCCATCAAGGTCGGTGAAACCTTCGAGGCCAAACGGCTCGATACCCCCCTCGACAAGATGACGCGAGAGCGGGCCGGCAAGCGTTCCTATACGCGCACCGACCGCAAACGCGGCCGCTACATCAAGGCGCGCCCCGCCGGCAGCCGCCCTGAAGACATTGCCTTCGACGCCACGCTGCGCGCGGCAGCCCCCTACCAGGCCCAACGTCACGCCGAAGCCAAAAATTCCCTGGCCCTGCAGCTGCGCAAAGGAGACCTGCAGCGCAAGGTGCGGGTCCGCCGCACCGGCAACCTGATCCTC
>JAPLGY010000003.1 GCA_026389955.1 Caldilinea sp.
ATCTTTTTGCTGATTTTGCTGCTGCTGGCTGTCTTTCAATTTCGTTTGCTGCGCTTTCAGCAGGCGGACTGACCCCCTGCCCTGCTGGCACTCTGTCCGTTGGAAGGAAAACCTGATGTCAAAAAATCGGATCTTCCGTACCCTGACCGCCCTGCTGAGCCAGATGGGTTTGCTGGCAGGAGCCTTGCTCATCAGTGCCCCCAGCCTCTACATGCTCTCGGCTTCTTTTATGAGCAGCAACGAGATTTTTTCAACACGCCTGCAGCTGCTTCCGGAAACACTGAACTGGTCCAACTATCTGGAAGTCTTTGCCCGCTTCAATTTCTGGCGCTATTTGAACAACAGTCTTTGGGTGACCAGTGCTGTTGTCCTGCTCAACCTGATTTTCACGCCAATGGTGGGCTACAGCCTGGCCAAGTTCAACTACCCAGGAAAAAACGTGTTGCTGCTCTTTATCCTGGCAACGGTGATGGTCCCTTTCACTGCGATCCTGATCCCACTCTTTTTGATCGTGCGCAATCTGGGCTGGGTCAACAGCTACCCAGGGCTGGTGATGCCCTTCGCGATGTCAGCCTTCGGTGTCTTTTTGATGCGTCAGTTTATGCTGAGTGTGCCGGACGATTACATCGATGCCGGGCGCATCGACGGGGCCAGCGAGGGACGGATCTATTTCCAGATCGTTCTTCCGTTGATCCAGCCTGCATTGATCACATTGGCGATCGTCGTCTTTGTGGCGAACTGGGATGAATTTTTGTGGATGCTGGTGGTGACGACCGGGGATGCGCTGCGGACACTGCCGGTGGGGCTGGCAAAATTTCGCGAACAGTACCAGACCCGTTTTGAGTTGATGATGGCGGGTTCTGTGGTGGCGGCAGCGCCGGTGGTGCTGCTCTTTTTGGCATTACAACGCCGCTTTTTGCAAGGAATCGCAGGCTTGTCCGGTCTCAAATAAAACCAGTGCGCTGAGGCAGAACCCTTTTCGCCCCAGCGCAGCCAGCTCGCACGCTCAAGCCCGCTCGACGTACTCGCCCGAACGTGTGTCTATCTTGATCTGGTCCCCTTCTTTGATGAAGTCAGGCGCCTGAAGTTCAGCGCCTGTCTCCACCGTTACCTTTTTCATGACACGGCCCGAAGTATCCCCGCGCAAAGCAACGGCTGCCTCCACAACTGTCAAGATGACAAAATTGGGAATTTCTACAGAGAGAACCTGGCCATTTTCCTGCAGAAGCAGCGTGACCATCTGATTTTCTTTCATCCAGATCAACGTGTCCTCAAAATCTTCCTTGGGGAGCGCAATCTGGTCGAATGTCTCGTTGTCCATGAAATGGTAGGCCGTGCCATCGTCGTAAAGATACTGCGCTTCGCGCGTCTGCGTGGTCACCACATCGATTTCTGCGGCACGCCAGTTGCCAGGTGCAATGTGCTGGTATTCGACGACACGATGAATCATGCCGTTGTATCGAATCAACATCCCTTTGCGAAGATCAGAAGTAGTCGCCATAATTTTTGCCCCATATCCGCAGCCACACAACTTGTGTAGCCAAAAATTAACATCATAAGGTCAGATAATCACCTGCCATCTATTATACCCGCCGTCCCCGCTGTATGAAAGCTGTCGGCTGTCAAAAACAGCAAAACTTTCCGGTCGAATCCAGGATTTCCAGGCGAGTTTGGTATAATTAAAATCCGTATGGGTAAAATTTCGTTTTCGGCGTCCGTCGCAGCAGTTTTTGTTGGAGTTCCCGTGCTGATCGGGCTGGCATGGCGCTATTACCCCGCAGCTCCGCTGGCCGCCATTGCCTGTCAGCCAGCCTGCGCCCAGGCAGACCTGCAGGGCCACAATCTGGCAGGGAGCCACCTAAACCGGGTAAATCTGACGATGGCCAATCTGAGCGGCGCCAATCTGAGCGGCGCCAATTTGTTGATGTCTTCGCTGCCCGAAGCCAAGCTGCGCGACGCCGATCTGCGCAGAGCCGATCTCTCGAATGCTGTCTTGGATCGAGCCGATCTGCGCTATGCCCGGCTGGGCAACGCGACCCTGCGCAGCGCTGCCATGCGTGAGGCTGACCTGCGCGACGCCGATCTGACCGCAGCCGATCTGCGCGCAGCCAACCTGAGCTATGCCCTGTTGGAGCGAGCAATTTTAGTCGACGCCGCGTTGATAAACACCGATCTTTCCTACGCCAACCTGCGCCGAGCAGAACTGAACGGCGCCAATTTGCGTGGGGCCGTGTTGCGCCATGCAGATCTGCGCGGCGCCGATCTGACAGGCGCCGATCTGACAGGCGCCGATCTGATCGGCGCCCGCCTGCCACCCGAATTCTACCAATACGACACAGGTCCATAATGCCCGAGACAGCCAACCCAGTTATCGCTCAGATTGAGACAATGCCGCCGATCTGGCTGAACGAAATCAAAACCCTTGCCTTGTTGGACCGGCTGGACATCAAGTTTTTTTTGCCTGAAGAGCAACTTGCCCAAATTCTTCGACAGGTTCAGACTCGCTATCGAGTCCTGGAAGTCAGCGGCGTGCGCGCCGGCCGCTACCGCACCACCTATTTCGATACCCCAGATTTCAGGCTGTTTGCCGCGCACCACAGTGGCCAGCGGGATCGCTATAAGGTGCGCTGGCGCTGGTACATCGACAGCAAACTCGTCTATCTCGAGGTCAAAAAAAAGACCAACCGCGAGCGGACGGTCAAAACACGCACGGTGCTGCCCGCCCCGCCAGAAACCCTGTTGGATGTGGGCAGGGACTGGCTACCCCCTGGCTTTCCAATAGATCCGGCCGAACTCCAGCCCGTCGTCTGGAACAGTTTTCAGCGGATCACGCTGGCTGACGCTGAACGCCAGGAGCGGGTCACGCTCGATGTCAATCTCCAGTTTGGTCAAGGAGGACGCCGCTTTGCATTGGCGGGGCTGGCGATTGTAGAAATCAAACAGCGCAAATTTTCGCTCAGCTCACCGATCGCACAAGAGCTGCATCGCCTGCACGTCCTTCCAGCCCATATCAGCAAATACTGTGTTTCGATCGCCACCCTTTACCCAGCGTTGAAACACAATCGATTCAAGCCTCTGTTGCGCCGGCTCAGCACCCTCTGTGAACAGTTTTGTGGAGAAATTTGAGCCATGAATTTGTTTGTCGAAATTCTTCCAGGGCTCGCGCTCACGCTGGCAACCGGTCTCGTCATCTTTGGGCTCGGTTACTCGGCCGCACGCCACAGTCGCCCCGAATACTTTTTCACCTTCCTGACCTTCAGCATCATGGCTTTTCTGATCACCAGCCTGCTGCGCGATGTGCAGCTGACGCTGGGCTTCAGCTTTGGCCTGCTGGCCGTCTTCACCATCATGCGTTTCCGATCGACAGATATTCAAGTGCGCGAGATGACCTATCTCTATCTGTCGATCATGCTCCCCTTCGCCAACGCGCTCTTCGTCGCAACTCGGATCAGTTTTTTTGACGTGCTGTCCATCAACGCCGGGTTGGCCACCTTTGTGGTGCTGGTGGACCGTCTGCTGCTTTGGCGTTTTGGTACTTCACAGCTCATCTACTACGAGAAGATCGAGCTGATTCAAACCCGCAACGAGAGCCTGTTGCTCGCTGATTTGAGCCAACGCACCGGGCGCCGTGTGCGCCGCTATATCGTCGAAGAGATCGACTTTTTGCGGGATACTGCCACCCTGACCGTCTATTTCGACGAAAAAGAATGACCTCCCAGACGCGGAGATGCTCGCCGAAAAATTCGATGAGGAGAAAACCTTGTGCTGTCTTTGTACCGCCTGCCTGCCTTGCTGTTGTCCAGCCTCTTTGCGCTGTGGGCTGCTGTGGCCAGTGGGGCTGACCCCAGTTTGCTCCCAGCAGCCCCCCGCGCCGATAGTCCGCCGATTGTCATCAACGAAATTCTGGCCCACACTGACCCCCCCTATGTCGATTCCGTAGAGCTGTACAACGACAGCGGGATGGCAGTGGATCTTTCTGGCTGGCTGCTCACTGACAAGCCGAATCGCCCGCTGGTAGAGTGGGTGCGCATCCCAGATGGTACCTGGATCGGTGGCAACGGTTACTATGTAGTATCCGACCAAAAACCGGTCAAATGGTCTTTTGGTCTGAGCGAAGGTGGTGACAGCATCTATCTGTACCGCCTGGAAGGAGGAACACCGCTGCTGGTCGATGCGGCGATTTTCGGGGCTTCTCCTCGACCAAAATCTTTTATTCGATATGTCGACTCAATTGAGCGCGTCCATTACACCTTGCAAGAAGGATTGCCCACCCTCGCAGCCCCCAATTGTGCGCCTTCGATCGGGGAAGTTGTTCTGGAAGAGCTGATGGTCGACCCAACAGCCACCGGCGGCGAATATGTTGTGGTTGCCAACCGCACCGCCGCTGCAGTGCCGCTCTTTGACCCGGCTCAACCTGCCAACAGCTGGAAACTGCTCGGCCAAAACGGCAGTGGAGAAGAAAACGAGATGTTTGTCTTTCCACAAAACATCACACTTTCGCCGGGTGAACGGCTAATTTTGAGCGAACAGACGCCCGCTCAGTTCCGCCAAACCTACCCGATCCCCCCCTCCGTGCGTGTGTTGGGCCCGCTGACCAGCGGTATGAGCAAAGGGGGAGAGCGGGTGACATTGGCCAGCCCACTTGAACCAGAACTGGACGGCACCGTTTTTTATGCAGCTGTCGACGTAGTGGCTTATCGCAACACTGCGCCCTGGCCAGATGTCGCCGAAAATGGCCAGGCCTTGGGGCGCATCTGGGTCTATCAGTTTGCCGATGACCCCGCCAATTGGCGGGCAGTGGCGCCGCTGCAGACCCTTCTGCAGCCCACCACCCACAGGGCTGTCGATTCTTCCAGAAATTATCTGCCTTTGATCTATCTTCCCGCATATGGATGCTGGTGAATGCAGATCGAACCAAAATGAGCAAAGAGCCGGGCAAAAGGCCCGGCTCTTTGCTCATTCAACTACTCGATTGTCACGTCCAGGATGGTTCCATCCAACGCTGAGACCACAACAGTTGCGGTTTGGGTCTCGGTATTGAGTTCGACAATCCAGACATCCTGTCCATCGACTTCGTCTGGCGTGGCCACCTTTTCAGTGATCGCACTGTCTAGCTGGCTGCGCACTTCCTCTTCTGCAATTGCGATGGCAGCCCGAGCGTTGAGTTGGCCCTCCTGTTGTGCTGGCACCGTCGCAGTCTGCCCGTTGGGGCGTTCACCCAAGAGTACATCCACCTGAATCTCCTCGCCGTCGCGGAGAACGGTCAGCGTCACCGTCTGTCCTGGTTCAGCTCTGGTGACCAGGTAGGAGACCAGATCTTCGAACCGCACGACGGGCGCATCGTCGATCGCGGTGACGATGTCGCCACCCGCCCGCAAGGTGCTGCCCTCCGGGGCATTGGCAGCAGGACGGTTGCCGCCACGCAACCCGGCTTGTGCCGATGGGCCGTTCGGGGTAACACCCGCCACATAGACGCCCAGCGTGTTGTCGGGCAGATCGAGCGCTTCTGCCAGTTGTGCAGAGATGCTGCTTCCCTCCAGGCCCAGGAAGGCATACGTGTGTGCACCTGCTTCGATCAGGTCAGGCACAATGCGTCGGACAATGGAGACCGGTATGACAAACCCAACCCCAGAATTTTGACGAGTTTCAGATTCAATGGCAAAGTTCACCCCGACGACCTCGCCAGCCAGGTTGAGCAGTGGACCCCCTGAGTTTCCAGGGTTGATCGCCGCGTCGGTTTGGATCACATCGGGCAGGGTGTAACGGTTTTCGCCGAAAGAACCGACCGGAAAACCACGGCCCAGAGCGCTGACAATGCCAGTCGTCATCGTGCCTTGCAGCCCAAACGGATTGCCGATCGCAATCACAGTGTGTCCGACTTTGAGTTCATTGTCGCCCGCCAGCCGCAGTGGCTGCCAGACGATACCTTCTGGAGGAGTTACCCGGATGACGGCCAGGTCAGCCTGCGGGTCGGTCGCCACCACCTCTGCGCGCGCCCACATGCCGTTGTTGAAAACGACGGTGACTCGCTGAGC
Organism: Caldilinea sp.; assembly: GCA_026389955.1. Next base: position 6,036 of record JAPLGY010000003.1, read on the forward strand.
ATCCTCTACGACATGGTTGTTGGTCACAATGTGGCCAGCGTCGTCGTAGATAAATCCTGAACCCTGCCCCTGTTGAAGGGGTAGGTCTCCCTCGGGCAGTTCAAACCCTGGAATTTGTGGAAACATACCGGCCGACGCTGTCCGTTCCACCTGGATGTTGACAACGGACGGTGCCACAGCGTCGTAGAGCTCTGCCAAGGCATCCTGGTCACCTGCCAGGCTCGAGTTGCTCTGCAGAAGAGGCGCATCGTTCGACTGTTGCACACTGGCTGCCGTGGCAGATCCCCACAACAGAGGAACTGCCAGAACCCCAACCAACAAGGCGCTGGCCAAGGCCAGCACGGCAGCCCCCACCAGAGGACGTTGGATGCGCTTCTTCTTCAAAAATGAATGCGATGTTTGTTTTGTCAGAGGATCATGGTTGGGCTCGTACATAGACATCTTCTCCATTCTGTCACTGAGACGGTTCAGTTGGGAAGCAATTTTTGCTCCACTGACTCTTATTCTACGCATCTGAATAAGGCACAGATGAGATGGGCGTAAAAAATTTGTAAAAGGCATCTTCTCGCTTAGGGCTCGTCGGCAGGACCAGGAGCCGGCAGCCCACCGGTGATCTGCAAAAGTTGATCGAGCGTCGCCTGCAGCGCTTCCATTTCTACCCCATAGGCGGCCCAGTTTCCCTCGCGCAAGGCGACCTGTGCCTGTTCGTAGTGGGCATTGGCGGCCGCGATCAGCTGCTCCAGGCTGACATTTTCTCCTGGAAGTGCAGCAGGCTGTATCTCCCCAGAGCCCTCTTCGGCAACACCGGCCAGGTCAGAAGGCCGGGCTCTGGCCAGGTCCATCAGACCCGCTTGCTCCACAGTCTCCCGGCCGAACAGCTGGACCAGGGCCATCCCAAGGTTTTCAGCCATGACGGTCCGGTCCGCCGTCGCCAAAATGACCCGCTTCATCTCGGGGATGCGCCCTGTGGCAGCCTGAAGGTAGATCGGTTCGACATACATCAGGCTGTCGGCGATCGGGATCACCAGCAGATTGCCGCGAATGACCTGGCTGCCTTGCTGGTTCCAGAGCGCCAGCTGTGCACTGATGACCGGATCCTGAGAAATACGCGCTTCGATCTGTTTGGGGCCAAAAAAGAGCGATTCTTTGCCAAAGTTGTAGACGAGCCGTTCTCCATAGTTGTCAGGGTTGCTCTGGGCGACCAACCAGGCGATCATGTTCTCGCGGTTGGCAGGTGTAAAGGGCAAAATCTGCATGAAATCCAGCTTGCCGCTCCCTGGTGCCTGGCGCAACACATAGTAAGGCTCAATTCGTTGGGCCTGGTCGTAGAAAACCTCTTCAGGCCAGGCCCAGACGTCTTCCCGGTTGTAGAGGTCGTTGGCATTGGTCATGTGATACATACGATACATCTCCGCCTGAACAGAGAAGAGATCGATCGGGTAGCGAATGTGCTCCAGCAAAAACGCAGGCATCGTCTCCATCGGCTGGAAAAGCTCTGGAAAGATGCGGGCATAGGCAGCTGTGATGGGTTCGTCGGGGTCAACCAGATAGAAGGTAGGCAGACCGTCGTAGGCGTTCACCACAATTTTTATTGAATTGCGGATGTAGTTGAACCCTCCTGTATGCGGCTGGCTGTAAGGGAAACGGTCGCTGACAACGTAGGCATCCATAAACCAGTAGAGCCGCCCGTCTTCCCCAACCACAATGTAGGGATCCCGATCCAACTGCAAAAACGGGGCCAGCTGGGTGACCCGTTCCACAATGTTGCGTCGCCAGAGCAGCTGGCTTTCCGCTGTGATATCCTGGTTCAGGATCAGATTGATATCCCCGAAACGAACCGCAAAGAGCAGCCGGTTCCAGAATGTCATCTCGATGCCGGTGTCGGCAGAAAAACTGGTCGTCGCATTGCCTCCCCCCTGGGGGAAGTCAAAC
>JAPLGY010000663.1 GCA_026389955.1 Caldilinea sp.
CTGTCCCGATCGCGTTTGTACAGGCCAGCCCGGGTTCAGGGTCTCCCGGCACCACTGTTACCTTGAGCGGCGGTGGCTTCCCGGCCAACACCCTGTTGTACGCCCATCTGGCACGCCTGGACGGCAACACCGGCGCAGAGAGCTATGGGGGCTACGCCTCAGCGCCCAGCGATGCGGCTGGCAATTTCGTGATGAGTTTCGTGATACCGGCAACCTGGCCCAACGGCAGCCCGATCGCAGACCAACGGCTGGTGCTCCTGGTCGCCACCGAGGACTTTGCCGCCGAAGCCAGCACAACCTTCGAGGTCGAGCCGCTCAAGCCTGCAGAAGCAGACGAACCGGAGCTGCCCACGCCGGAGCTGCCCACGCCGGAGCTGCCCGCGCCGGAGGAGATTCCTCCTCCGGCCGACGATCTGGGGTGAGCCCAGTGTGGGTCTCTGGCAGCTGCTCCCTGCTCAGGCTCCCAGCCGGTTGCGGCGTAAGATTTCGCCGGTCGACTGGCGTGTCGAAGGGGTGTGGCCGGCCAGCGGCAGGATCCGTTCGTGGACTGCGTCGATGATCCACTCTTTGGTGGGGAAAAACAGATCTTCCAGCTCAGCCGGAGGCGTAATCCAGTTGCGCGCGCCGACCACCACCGGCGGCCCATCCAGCGCATCGAAGACCAGCTGGGTCAAATTGGAGGCGATTGTGTGCAGAAACGAGCCCCGTTCGCAGGCATCCGAGACCAACACGACCCGCCCGGTCTTGCGCACGGACTCCGCCAGCGGGCCATAGTTGAGCGGGTTGATAAAGCGTATGTCGAGCACTTCCGTCGAAACCCCGTACTGGCTCTCCAACACTTTGGCAGCCTCCAGTGCTCGAAAGAGGGTCGCCCCCACCGTCAGGATCGTCAAGTCGCTGCCGCTGCGCCGCAGCGCCGGCTCTCCCTCGGGCACGACATAGTCTTCGATCGGCACCCCTCCCTCGACCAGCGTCTCGGGCTCTGGGTACAGCCGCTGGCTTTCAAAGAAGACGACCGGGTCGCTGCCGCGCAGCGCCAGCGCCAGCATCCCTTTGGCGTCGTAGGCAGTCGCCGGGAAATAGGCTTTGAGCCCAGGCACATGGGCGATCATGGCGCTCCAATCCTGGGAATGCTGGGCGCCATACTTGGCGCCGACCGAAACACGCAGCACCAGGGGCATCTCCAACACATCGCCGGACATGGCCTGCCACTTCGCCATCTGGTTGAAGATCTCATCTCCTGCACGGCCCATGAAATCACAGTACATCAGTTCGGCCACGACCCGGCCGCCGCTCAAGGCATAGCCGACCCCTGCCCCCACGATCGCCCCTTCGGAGATCGGAGAGTTGAACAGACGGGGGTAGGGCAGCGCTTCGGTCAGCCCGCGATAGACCCCAAAGGCACCGCCCCAGTCCCGGTTCTCTTCGCCAAAGGCGATCATCGTCGGGTCTCGGTAAAAGCCCTCGACCATCGCCTCGTAAAGCGCTTCGGCGTAGGTCAGCGTCTTGAGCCGGGGGTGGGCCTTGCCTTGCGCGTCGTAGGCAAAGCGAAATTTGGCTTGGGTCTGCGCCAGCCGACTCTCGGCCTGGCTCTGCAGCACCCAAGGCTCGCTGTCCGCGTAGCGTGGGCGTTGGCGGTTGGTGAACATGATGTCGCCAATGTATTCCGAATTCAACGCCAGACGCGGCACCAGTTCGTCGTTGACCGCTGCCCGCAGCACGGAGACCAGCCGCCCCAACGTTGCCCCATGGAGGGCCTCCAGCTCGCTGTCGCTCGCCAGGCCATTGGCCACCAGGTAGTCCCGGTAGCCGATCAGCGAATCATGGGTGCGCCACAGATCCATCTCTTCCTTGGTGCGGTAGGCAGAGGCGTCGGAGGGGGAGTGGCCCGAAAACCGATAGGTCACGGTGTCGAGCAGCACCGGGCCGCGACCGGCAAGCAAGATCTCTTTTTTGCGTGCCACGGCGTCGGCGACCGCCAACGGGTTGTACCCGTCGACCCGCTCGGCGTGCATCGCCTCCGGGTTGACGCCGACCCCAACGCGCGCCAGCACCTCAAAGCCCATCGTCTCCCCGTAGGGCTGCCCCCCCATCCCGTAAAAATTGTTCATAAAATTGAACAGCATCGGGGGAGCCCCGCCAGCCTCCTCCGGCCATAGCTTGCGGTACTGGTCCATCGCCGCAAACATCATCGCCTCCCAAACCGGCCCACACCCCAGCGAGGCGTCGCCGATGTTGGCAATCACAATCCCTGGCCGACGGTTGACCCGCTTGAAAAGCGCCGAGCCCGTCGCAATGTCCGCAGAGGCCCCCACAATCGCGTTGTTGGGCATCACCCCGAAGGGCGGGAAGAATGCATGCATCGACCCTCCCAGCCCCCGGTTGAACCCCGCATACCGGCCAAAAATTTCAGCCAGCGTGCCAAAGAGCACATAGTCGAGCGCCACTTCCTTGACCACACCCGAACGCTGAAAGGTCTCGACGATCCGGAGGGTCTCCCCATTGTTGTAGGTCGTCATCACCTGCGTCAGCGCGGCGTCATCCAGTTTGGCGATGGCCGACAAGCTCTTGGCCAGGATCTCACCGTGCGAACGGTGCGACCCAAAAATAAAATCTTCTGTCCCCAGATTGAGCGCCTGCCCTACCACTGCGGCTTCCTGCCCGATCGACAGGTGGGCAGGCCCCTTGTGCTGGTACTCTATCCCTTGATAGGAACCCTCTTTCTTGATGCGGTCAAGCATCGTCTCAAACTCACGGATCACCACCATGTCCCGGTAGATCCGCACCAGCGTCTCCTGGCCGTAGCGGGCCAGCTCTGCCGCCGGGTCGGCAAGGTACTGGTTGAGCGGGACAGCTGGGGTCTGCAGCAGCGCAGGACGGCGCATTTCGGCCGGGTCGATCAAAATTGCCTTGGGCATAGTTCGTTTCTCTTCATTTCTTTTTTGTGGGCTCGATATCCGTTCGGTTCAACAGAGACTCAGCCGGCCAGCAGCAGGTCGATCGACCCGATCGCCTGGCTCAACGCCTGCAGAAAACGGGCTGCCGGGGCCCCGTCGATCACCTGGTGGTTGATCGTCAACGAGAGCCCGATGTGCGGCACAAACTGCACCCCCCCGTCCGCCTCCACCGGCCTGAGTTGAATGCTGGCAACCCCCAGGATGGCAACCTGCGGTGCGTTGAGCACCGGGGTGAAGCTCTCAATCCCCAACGCCCCCAGGTTGGTGACCGTAAACGTTCCCCCAACCAGCTCGTCCGGCGTAATTTTGCTCTCCAGACAGGCAGAGGCCAGCCGCTTGGCTTCCACCGACAGCTGGCGCAGCGTGAGCTGTTCGGCCTGGCGCACCACCGGCACCATCAGCCCGCGCGGGGTGTCTACCGCAATCCCCAGCTGGACGTGGCGGTGCTGGTGGATCTCACCGCCGACAAACAACGCGTTGAGCGCCGGATGGGCAGGCAGCGTGCGGGCCACAGCCCAAAGCAGCAGGTCGTTGAGGGTCACACCCCGCAGCCCCATCGCCTCCGGGCTCGCCTTGAACCGGGCACGCAGCGCCTGCAGCGCACGCGCATCCGCCGCCGCATTCAGACTCAGCTGCGCTGTCGTCTGCAAAGACTGCAGCATGCGCTCGGCAATCACCTTGCGAACCCCCCGCACCGGAATCACCTGCACAGCCGGGGCGGCCGGGACAGCCGGGGCGGCCGGGACAGCCGGAGCAGCCGGGGCGGCCGGAGCGGCCGGGACAGCCGGGACAGCCGGAGCGGCCGGGACAGCCGGGACAGCCGGGGCAGCCGGGGCGGCCTCTTTGCGCAGGTCGCGCGAGGTCACCCGCCCGCCAGGGCCAGAGCCCTGCGTCGGCACGGCAAACCCCCCCTCCGCCACCATCGCCCGGGCCACCGGGGTCAATTTGGGCTGCACAGCAGCCAGCACGTCGCGTTCGATCACACGCCCGCCCGGCCCGCTGCCAGCCAGTTCACCGACGTCGATTGCGCTGCGTTCGGCCAGTGCCCGCGCCCGCGGCGAACTCCCTGCCGCCCGTCCGGCGACAGCTTGCTGAGGTGCTGGGGCCGCAGGATCTTTCGCCGCAGGCGCTGCTGTCGGCACGGCATTTGCTCCAGCATTTGCTCCAGCACTCGCTCCGCCGACAGACTCCCCAGCCTCGCCGATCCAGGCGATCGGTGCCATCACCGGCACTTCGTCGCCCGCTGCAAAAAGCGTCGCCAACAACGTGCCAGCTACCGTGCTCGGCACCTCCAGGGTCGCTTTGTCGGTTTCTACCTCGCACAGCGCATCGTCGACTGCAACCGAGTCGCCGACCTGTTTCTTCCAGCCGACAATGATGACATTTTCAACCGTATTGCCCTGTTTGGGCATGACAATGGCAGTCGCCATATCCGTTCCTCTGCTCCTGTGCCCCTTGAATCGCTTGCCTACAACTCGATGTCCCCAATTGACTCCAACACATAGGTCGGCTGATAGGGAAAACGGCTAATTTCTTCGCGCTGGGTGACACCCGTCAACACCAACACCGTGTCCAGCCCGCTGCTCACCGCCCCGACAATATCGGTGTCCATACGGTCGCCGACCATCACCGTCTCTTCAGAATGGGCCCCCAAATAGTTCAGCGCGCTGCGCATCATATAGGGGTTGGGTTTTCCCACAAAAAAGGGAGAAACCCCGGTCGCTTCCTTGATCAAGGCAGCCATGGCCCCGCAGGCTGGAACCACCCCCTCCTCGCTCGGCCCGGAAGGGTCGGGGTTGGTGGCGACAAAACGGGCCCCGCGCGCGATCAGACGGATCGCCTTGGTGACCTGGGCGATGTTGTAGCCGTGGGTCTCGCCCAGCACGACATAGTCCGGGTTGGCTTCGGTCATGACATAGCCGGCATGGTGGATCGCGTCGGTCAGCCCGCTTTCGCCGATCACGAACGCCTTCCCGTTGGGCAGCTGGCGCTCCAAAAACCGCGCTGTGGCAATCGCCGACGTAAAGATGTGGTCGCTGGTCACCTGAATCCCAGCAGTCTGGAGCCGATGTGCCAGGTCGCGCGGGGTGTACATCGGGTTGTTGGTCAGCACCAGATAGTGGATCCCGCGTTCGTTGAGGGCGTCGATGAACCGCTGCGCGCTCGGGATCGCCGTCGCCCCACGGACCAGCACCCCATCCATGTCCATCAGGTAATTTTTGTATTTTTTCATCTTCGGTCTGGCGGCAGCCCCCCCTGGTGGGTGACAGAAGCCGCTCTCCTCCTTTCGTGATACAGTGGTTTGTATTTCTGGAAGTTTTTGCACACCCGGGCTGGGGGAGACGCACTGAAGCTTCTCCGCTTCCCGGCTCGACGCCCCACCCGGTCAGCTGTATGGCGTCCAGGACAAGCCACACAGCTGACCGGGTGGCCGGCTGCCGTTGTCATTCGCGCAGGTGTGCAAAGAGGTCCGTGCTCAGGTAGCGCTCGCCATTGGAGGGGATCACGGCCACGATCAGTTTGCCGGCATTGGCGGGACGGCTGGCGACCTGCAGCGCAGCATGCAGGATGGCGCCCGAAGAAATGCCGACCAGCAGCCCTTCTTCCGACGCAGCCCGCCGTGCCAAGGTGAAGGCCTCCTCGTTGCTGACCGCCACCACTTCGTCGAGCAGCGTGGTGTCGAGCACAGCCGGGACGA
>JAPLGY010000360.1 GCA_026389955.1 Caldilinea sp.
AGCAGCTTTTCACCGGCGGCCCCCCTACAGCGCTGGTACCGTCGGGGATTTCCCCCGGGCACCGCTGGTCACGCATCGTCACACTCTTCATCGACGCCTTTGGCTGGCGCTTTTTTGAAAAATTCCAGGACCATCCGCTGCTCAACCGTTTTGTCCAGCAAGGCAGCGTCACCCGCCTGACCTCTCAGTTTCCCTCTACTACCAGCGCCCATGTCACCACACTCTACACCGGCCTGCCGGTCGGCGAACATGGTGTCTACGAATGGTTCTACTATGAACCCCAGGTAGATGCGATGATCGCACCGCTGCTCTTCTCGTACGCAGGGGACGGCACCCGCGAATCGTTGGCTGCAGCGCAGATCGATGGGCGCTCCATCCTGCCCAGCGGTCAGGTCAGCCTGACCCTGGCCCAATCCGGTGTTCGCAGCTACCTGTGGCAGCCGTCCGAGTTCGCCAAATCCACCTACACCCGCCAAATGGGCGACAGTGCGAGGATGATCCCCTACCTGACCCTGCCCGAGGCCCTGAGCACCCTCACCCAGACATTACACAACGTCGACGGCCCCGTTTGGGCTGTCGGCTATTACGGCCTGTTCGATGCTGTCTGCCATCTGCACGGCCCCCAGAACCCCGTCAGCGAAGCTGAACTGGAAAATGTTCTGACCACGATCGAACGCTGGCTGACCCGCGATCTGCTCGGCAAGTTCGACAACACTCTGCTGATGGTGATCGCCGACCATGGACAGATCGAAACCGACCCGAACCGCATTCTGTACCTCGACCAGGCACCCGGCTTCGAACGGCTGCGTCCGCTGCTGCGCACCAACCGACGCGGGGAGTTTCTCGCCCCGGCCGGCTCGTGTCGCGATTTTTTCGTGCACGCACGCCCCGAAGCGCTCGACGAGGCACACGCCGTGCTCAACACCCTTGTCGGGGAGCGCGGCGAAGTCTACCCGCTCGAAACGCTTATCGCTGCAGGCTATTTTGGCCCCGGCACGGTCTCGGCCACCTTTCGGGGCCGCGCCGGCAACCTGGTCGTGCTGCCCTACGCCAATGAGAGTGTCTACTGGCTGGGAGACGGCCGCTTTGCCCAGCGCTATCGTGGCCATCATGGCGGACTGACCCCGCAGGAGATGGAAATTCCGCTGCTGCTGTTGCCCCTCTGAGAAGAAAGAAAGGAGAGACCATGCCCATCAGCACATCCTCGTTTGGCGACGAACGCGACCGTCGCTACAACGAATACCAAAGCGCCGAAGGCTATACGCAAGAGACGCTGCACTTTCCAGGTCTCACGCCGGCACGGGCCGAAACTTATCTCAAACGGCTGGGAGGCGGTGTTGAAGAAAAGCTGCGTCGGGTGGAAGGCATCGGCTGGACAGCGACGATTGACAGCGCCCCAGCAGGGGTTGCCATAGTTTTCGCCGCCCATGATGAACTGCTCGACGACCTGATCCGCCGTTTCGAGGAATGGGCCGAACGAGACGGAGCGAGCGGATGACCGCAACCGCCAAGGCAACAGCCAGAGCCGGCAGCAATATCGCCTTTATCAAATACTGGGGCGTCGCCGACGCCAGCCTCAACCTGCCCCTCAACAATTCGATCAGCATGACCCTCGGCGATCTCTATACCACAACCACCGTGGAGTGGGATCCCGATGGCCCTCTGAAAGCCGACATTCTTCACATCGACGGTGCAGCCGCTGCGGGCAGCAAGGCCGAACGGGTCAGCCGCCATCTGGATCGGGTCGCTCGGCTGGCCGGCATCGACCGCCCTCCGGCCCGCGTGGCCAGCCACAACAATTTCCCGATGGCCTCGGGCATTGCCTCGTCGGCCAGTGCCTTTGCTGCGCTCAGCGTAGCCGCTGCTGCAGCGCTGGGGCTGCACCTGGATGCCAGCGCGCTCTCTGCGCTGGCGCGCAAAGGCAGCGGTTCAGCCAGCCGCAGCCTCTTCGGCGGCTATGTCGAGTGGGAACGCGGCTGCGACGACGCCAGCAGCATCGCACACCCGCTGCAGCCCGCTGACCACTGGGCGCTGATCGATCTTGTTGCGGTCGTGAGCACCGCTGAAAAGACGGTGAGCAGTGCAAGCGGCCACACCCTGGCCCACACCAGCCCACTCAACACAGCCCGCATCGCCAGCCTGGACAGGGCGCTGGACGAGGTGCGCAGCGCTCTGGCTACACGCAACCTGGCAGAGCTGGGCACTGCGATCGAACAGGACGCGCTCGCCATGCACGCCGTCATGATGACCAGCACCCCCAGCCTGCTCTATTGGCAACCCACCACCCTCGCCATCCTGCAAGCCGTGCGCCGCTGGCGGGCCACCGAAGGGTTGTCCGTCTATTTCACCATCGACGCTGGCCCCAACGTCCACCTGATCTGCGAGCCCGCTGCTGCCGCTGCGGTCAGCAGCCGCCTGCAGCAGCTGGATGGGGTTCAAGCCGTGCTCTCCAGCGGCCCTGGAGCCGGCGCGACCTTGATCCAAGAAGCGCTCTTCTGAACAGCAACTCCCAATTGGGAGTTGCTGTTGTTGCCTTCTTCAATGTGACAAATGTTGACACTCCCAGTGGCTGAGCCCCCGGTGGCTCAAGCCGGCTGCTTGCCCCTTTTTTACCGAAAAGTGAAGTCAGAAGCATTCTGAAAAATTGTTCTGATGGTTTCCGCCAGCTTTTCGACATTGGGCGGGTAGAGCATGGTCAAATGCCCTCCTGGAGTTTCATGACAAATGACCGTGCCATATTCGGACCAATTGGCTGCCAG
>JAPLGY010000691.1 GCA_026389955.1 Caldilinea sp.
CGCTCTTGCAGAAGCTGGCGGCCTGGGCCGTCGCCGCCAACCTGGCCGTGGTCGCCGACGAAAGCGTGGGCCCTGTGCGCCCCGACGTGCCCTTCGTGCGGCTGGCCACACTGCCCGGCATGGCCGAACGCACGCTGACGATCGGCAGCTTTGCCGCAGTGCCCGGGCTGGCAGCCTGGCAGGTCAGCTGGGTGGCGGGCGGCAAAGAGGTCTTCCCCCCCGTGCGCGACCTCAAACAGACGATCACCATCTGCACAGCGGCGGCCAGCCAGTATGCAGCGCTGGCTGCCGCCCAGGAGAGCGGCTCGGACGAATCCCCCTATGCCGTCGGGCAGGCCGCACTGCTGGCGCTGCTCAAACAGCACAGCGTGGCCTGCCACAGAGCCGACAGCCTGTCCTTTGTGGTGGCCCAAGGGGTGGACAGCGCCCGCCTGACAGCCGCCTGCCGCAGCGCTGGCCTGCTGGTCCGGGACGGCGCTGACCTGGGCAACCCTGGAACCGTGCGCATCGCCGTCCCGCTGGAAGAGCGAGCAAACGCCCTGGCCGCACTGGATCGCGGCCTGCACGCGTACAAAGGAGCCTGACCCGATGACCCTCCACCACACACCCGGCCAAATTGTCACCCCCGAGGAGCTGCGAGCGGTCGCCGCAGACGGCACCCGGCTGCGCTACGCCCTGATGGAGCTGGCAGCCCAGATCCCCGATGCGATCACCCTGGGGCGGGGAGACCCGGACCTGAACACCCCGGCACATGTGATCGCCGCTGCACAGGCGGCCGTGCGCGACGGGCGGGCCGACAGAATGCTGCCGGTCGCCGGCCTGGCTGACCTGCGCCAGGCCGTGGCCGCCAACCTGCACGCACAAAACGGCATCCCAGCCCACCCGGATGAGATTCTGATCACCGACGGCGGCCAGGAAGCGCTCTACCTGATCATGCAGGCGCTGCTCGACCCTGGCGACGAAATCCTGGTGCCCGACCCACGCTACACCAGCTACGACGAGGCGATCCACCAGGCAGGCGCACGGATGGTGCTGGTGCCCACCTACCCGGAAGACAACTTTGACCTGCGCCCCGCCGAGGTCGAAGCCGCCATCACCCCCAAAACCAAGGCAATTTTGATCATCTCGCCGAGCAACCCGACCTCGGGCGTGGTCAGCCCAGCCAGCGTGCGGGCGATCGCCGAGATCGCCCAGCGCCACAACCTGGCGGTGATCAGCGACGAAATCTACGAAAAATATATCTACGCACCGGCACAGCAGCTGAGCATGGCCAGCCTGCCCGGCATGTTCGAACGCACGATCACCCTGGGGGGCTTCTCCAAAACCTACGCCCACAAGCGATCGTCGCCGAATACCGGACGATCTATCAGCGCCGCCTGGAACGGATGAAACAGGGGCTGCGCGCCTTGGGCTTCACCTACAGCGAACCCCAAGGCGCCTTCTTTGTCTACACCAACGCCATTTCCAGCGGGATCCCCGCCTTCGAGCTCTCTTACCTGCTGCTCAAAGAAGGGCATGTCCTGATTTTCCCGGGCACGGCCTTCGGCGAAAAATGGGTGGACTGGCTGCGCATCAGCGTGCTGCAGCCCGACGAATTGCTGGATCTGGCGTTGGAGCGGATGGCAGGCGTGCTGACCCGCCACAGAACCGAAGGGATCAAACCATGAACAAGACAGTGACGATCGGCAGCGTGACGGCCCGGCCGGGGGAATTTCAGCGGGGCGTCCTCGAAGTTGGCAACGACATGGCCGGGCGCCCCCAGGCCATCCCCCTCCTCGTCGTCAACGGCAGCGAGGCGGGCCCCTGCCTCTGGATCAACGGCGCCACCCACGGCGACGAACCGGAAGGAGCTTTTTCGATCTTTCTGGCCCTCAAACAGCTGGACCCGCAGCAGCTGGCAGGTACGGTGGTGGCTGTGCCCGCCATGAATGTGAACGCGTTCGCCGCCGGCACGCGCGGTGACCCGCTGGACACCTTCAGCTACGACATGAACCGCATCTACCCCGGCAAGGCAGACGGCTACCCGACCGAACGTATCGCCTATGCGCACTGGCAGGCGATGCAGGCGAGCTGCGACCTGCAGATTGCTGTCCACTCGGGGGGGGAGCACTCCTACCTGGCCCACATGATCTTTGCCTCGGACAACCCTGCCAGTCTGGAACTAGCGGCCGCCATGGGCCCGCAGTGGCCGCTGGTCTTCCGCAGCCCGGTAGGTGGGGGCAACCCCAGCTCGATGATGGGCTCGCTGGGCAAGGGGGGAATCACCGTGGAGCTGGGCGGCAACTGCCGCTCTCTGACGCGCGACTTCCATGTCGTCGCCGAGGACCTGGCCGCCAGCTATTTGAATGTCCTGCGCCACTACAAAATGATTGCCGGCCAGCCCTTCTATGCGCCGGCATGGCAGCAGGGATACCAGATCGCCCTGCTGGCTCCGGCCACCGGCCTCTTCGTGGGCAACCCGGAGTTGCCCTTCGAGCGCCCGATCGCTCAGGGAACGCTGCTGGGAACCATCTACGACCTGTACGGCGACGTGCTGGCCGAGCTGGTGGCCCCACGCGAAGGGGTCGTCTTCGGTCTGCGCTCACGGCCGTCCGTGCTGGCCGGCCAGTGGTGTTGTTTCTTCGGCGTGGTCGAACAGACTGTGACCGATCTGCTTCCGGCCCAGTCTTGACCCGGGAACCCTATGATGCCATCTGAAAACACTGTCGTGGCTTTGTTGCAGCAGCTGGTCCAAATTCCTTCCCCCAATCCCCCCGGCGAGTGCCGGGCGATCGCCGAGTTTTGTGCGGCGTATCTGCGCCAGGCTGGCTTTGTGACGACCCTTGCCGCGCCCGACGATCGCGCCTGGAGCGTCGTCGCCGTGCTGGGCAATCCAGCCGCAGAACCGGCCCTGCTGCTACACGCGCATCTCGACACGGTCCCGCTCGGCCAGAATGCCCGGTGGCACTTCGCCCCCTTCGCCGGCACCGAGGCTGACGGCCGGCTCTACGGGCTGGGCAGCGTCGACGACAAGGCCCCGTTGGCCGCGATGCTGGCCGCCGCAGCCCAGATCGCCGCACAGGCAGAGCGGCTGCAGGGGCGGCTGGTCGTTGTCTGTGCGGCCGACGAGGAGGTGGGCGGCCAGCTGGGCACCCGCTGGCTGGTGGATCAAGGGCTGATTCCCGCTTGCAGTTTTGTGGTGGTCGGCGAACAGACCCAGAACCGGGCCGCCATCGCCCACAAAGGCGTGCTGCGGGCCGCCCTGCACGTCGAAGGACGCACAGCCCACGCCACCGACCCCTGGCGCGGGCGAAACGCCATCAACGGCATGGCCCACCTGATCCTGGAGCTGGAACGGTACCAGCACGAAGAGCTGGAGAGCCGACACCACCCGCTGCTGGGAGCGCCCAGCATCAACGTCGGGGTGATCGAAGGCGGGGTCAGCGCCAATGTCGTGGCCGACGCCTGCACAATCCGGGTGGACCGCCGCACGCTGCCCGGCGAAGACCCGCAAGCCGTGATCGCCGAAGTGCAGGCGCTGGTCGCCCGCCAGCAGGCCTCCGACCCCGAACGCACCTACCGGGCAGACAATTTTCTG
>JAPLGY010000491.1 GCA_026389955.1 Caldilinea sp.
CTGGACATGTTGATGGTCTGCCACCATCTCAACCCGCAGGTGCCCGAGGATGTGGCCTTTGCGGAAAGCCGGATCCGGCCCGAGACGATCGCAGCCGAAGATCTCCTGCATGATCTGGGGGTCATCAGCATGATTTCCAGCGATTCGCAGGCGATGGGACGGGTCGGCGAGGTGGTGACCCGCTGCTGGCAGACCGCGCACAAAATGAAGGTTCAGCTGGGCTCTCTGCCGGGAGATTCTGCCCGCAACGACAACCAGCGGGTCAAACGGTACGTGGCCAAGTATACGATCAACCCAGCGTTGACCCACGGAATCGCCCACGTGGTGGGGTCGGTGGAGCCAGGAAAACTGGCCGACCTGGTGTTGTGGAAGCCGGCCTTTTTTGGTGTCAAACCTGAGATTGTTGTCAAAGGTGGCATGATTGCCTGGAGCGTGATGGGGGATGCCAACGCTTCGATCCCGACCCCGCAGCCGGTCTTGTACCGTCCGATGTTTGGCAGTTTTGGTCAGGCAACTGGAGGGCTGGCGGTGCATTTTCTGTCACAGGCCAGCCTGGAGGCGGGGGTGCCGGCACGGCTGGGGCTTCGCCGGCGTGCGCTGGCGGTCCGTGGCTGCCGCACCGTCGGCAAGCGGGACATGGTGCACAACGACGCGACGCCGACGATCGAAGTGGACCCAGAGAGCTATGCGGTGCGGGCAGATGGGCGGCTGCTGACTTGCGCCCCTGCAGAGGTGCTGCCGATGGCGCAGCGTTATTTTTTGTTTTGACTTTGTCAGAAAGCAGGAATCGGGTGATGCGGGAAGCACGTAAACAGGTGCGAGGTCTGCGGGTGGGAATTGCCGGGCCCGTGGGCAGCGGCAAGACGACCCTGGTCGAGTGTTTGAGCCGGACTTTTTCTGAAACCGGGTATGAAGTGGCTGTCGTCACCAACGACATCTACACGCAGGAGGATGCAGAGTTTCTGCGCCGACGCGGGGTGCTGCCGCTGGAGCGGGTGCGCGGGGTCGAGACAGGGGGGTGCCCGCACTCGGCGATTCGCGACGATGCCTCGATGAACCTGGAGGCTGTGCGCGACCTCGAGCGGCTGTTGCCAGGGCTGCAGGTGATTCTCATCGAAAGCGGCGGGGACAACCTGGCCGCCTCCTTCAGCCCGGAGCTGGTCGACCTCTGGATTTATGTGATCGACGTGGCGGCAGGCGACAAGATCCCGCGCAAAGGAGGCCCCGGCAACAGCCGTTCGGATCTGCTCGTCATCAACAAAATTGACCTGGCTCCCTATGTCGGGGCCTCGTTGGAGGTGATGGAGCGAGACGCTCGGAAAATGCGGGGGGAGAAGCCGTTGGTTTTCTGCAACCTGAAAGCGGGGGTCGGGGTGGATCAGATTGTGGCCTGGCTCACGCCGCAAATCGAGAACGAAACGGGACGCCGTGCGGCATTGGACGACGGTCGGTTGTCTGTGGCAGATGGAACCAGAGTGCACCACTGATCGACGTCCGCTCATCACGCTGCGGGGCTTCCGCCCTGGCAGATTCTCAAAGAAAGGGCAACAGATGCGACGCTTAAAAAAAATTGTACTTTCGGGGGTGTTGGCTGTCTTGGGGCTGGTGGTGCTGCTGGTGGTGTTTCTGGCCGGATCGGTCGCTGTGGACGCGCTGGCGGGCAGCGGCCGGGTCGCAGCGTTGATCAATACGTCGATCCCCGGCCCCGACGGGCGCACGGTCGGGGCCTACGTGGCGCGCCCGTCGGGTGAAGGGCCTTTTCCAGCAGTGATCATGCTGCACGAGTTCTGGGGGCTCCAAGCAGAGATCGTCGAAAAGGCGGAGGCTCTGGCTGCCGAGGGCTACGTCGTGGTGGCCCCTGACCTCTACCGGGGACAGACGACCGCCTGGCTCCCGCGCGCCATTTATCTGGCTGTGACGATGGCTGAACCGCAGGTGTTGGGGGATCTGGACCCAGTCTTTGCCTGGCTGCAGGAGCAGTCTGCGGTGGATCCCCAGCGAATCGTGGTCATGGGGTTGTGTTCTGGGGGCGGCAAGGCGCTGCAGTACAGCCTGAAAAACCCGAACCTGGCAGGGACTGGGGTCTTTTATGGGGCGTTGGAGAGCGACCCGGCTGTGCTCAGCCGGCTGCCAGGTCCGCTCCTGGGTGTCTTTGGCGCAGAAGATCAGGCTCCCTCCCCCGAACGAGTGGCTGCGTTTCAGGCGGGTCTGGAAGCAGCCGGGGTGGAGCATGAAGTGAAAATTTACGAAGGGGTAGGCCATGCCTTTGTCACCGACATGGCCGCCGTACAGCGCGGGGGCCCTCCAGGGGAAGCCTGGCAGCAGCTGGTGGGCTGGCTGCAGCGTGTGACCCGCTGACCAACGGTGACACGAACGTCGGTGGAGCGTTGATCGGCCATCAACGCTCCACCGACGCTCCCGGGTATAGAGTGAATGTAGCAAGCGACGTTCACTGAAGACAAAGCCTGGGAGGACAAAATGAACGACTACAACGACGGAACTGGCTATTCCCCGCTGTTTTATGTGATGTTGGTGATCGGGATCGTCGGGTTGTTGGGCCTTTTGACGGTGGGGGCTGGTTTGGGGGGGTAGGCTGTGCGCCGCCTCTGGGGTGCGTTGTCATCTGTGTGGATGTGAGGTATACTGGCTCACATGGAATCAGACAAACTGATCACAGCGCTGGAACTTCAGGCGGGCACAGCAGCTGCCCCGTTGTATTCGACCTATGTGTTGGTTACGAAGCTGGTCTGTCCGCCGCTGCCGGCACGTCCTCTGGTGCGGCGGGCCTTGCAACAGCGGCTGGCCGAGTGGCATCAGTACCGGTTGATTCGGGTTGAGGCACCGGCCGGGTATGGCAAGACTGTGTTGGGCGGGCAGCTGGTGCAGCAGGTGATGGCTGGGGATGCTACAGCGCGTGTGGCCTGGCTTTCTTTGGACGAAAACGACGATGAACCGACTCGTTTTCTGATCGCACTGGCGGCGGCGTTGTCGACGGTGATCCCGGCGACGGCAGAGAAGGTGACCTCTGTGGCGTTGAGCCAACGGCCCTGGCTGCAGCCGCTCCACCTGCTGTTGGGAGGGCTGGCCGAGAGCCCGGCCAGGACGGTAGTGGTTTTGGATGATGTGCAGCGGCTTCAACATCCTGAAGTCCATCGCCTGCTCTTCTCTGCCCTTGAGCGCAGCTCGGGCCAGATCTGCTGGGTTTTGTTGTCACGCCAGATGTTGCCGTTTGCGGTGAGCAAATGGCGCCTGCAAGGACATCTGCTGGAAGTGAACAGCGCCGATCTGCAGCTGAAGCACTCAGAGCTGGCAGAATATCTGGCGTTGACAAGTGACCTGGTGTTGGAAGAGGAGACCCTCTCCCTTCTGGAAGAGCGCACCCAAGGCTGGCTGGCTGGTATCCAGCTGGCTCTGCTGTCGCTGAAGCAACAGCACATCCCGAAAGAAGAGATGTTTTCCTGGCTGAGTGAACATCTGCGTGGGGACAACTTGTTGGTGGCCGAGTATTTGACTGCAGAAGTATTGGCGCATCTGCCCGAGCCGATGTACATATTTTTGCTCAAATGTTCGATTTTGGACCGTCTTCATCCAGAGCTCTGCCAGTTTGTCAGTGGATTTGCACAGTCAGAAAACCTGCTGCTTCAGGCGGCCAACGGGCAGCTGTTTTTGCAGTCTCTGGATTTGCGTGGGGAGTGGTACAAGCTGCATCAGCTCTTTCGCGAGCTGCTGCAAAAGCACCTGTGTCGGCAGTTTGATGCTGCGCAGGTGAAACAGCTCTACCGTCTGGCTGCGGACTGGTACGAACGGCATGGAGATTTTGTTGCAGTGTTGCGTTGTCTGGTGGACGGAAACCTCTCGGGTTTGGCTGCCGAGTGGGTGCAGGCTCGTTCGCGCAGTACGCTGCTGCAGCATCGCCTGATGGAACTGCACCACTGGTTCGAGCTGCTTCCTGAGAGCGAGTTTGTCGATCGTCCCCAGTTGATGCTGGATCGGGCGTGGTTGTTCAGTTTCACGGCATCGCCCTCTCTGGAGCCAGCGCTCGTCGAGCTAGAAAATTGTTTGCAGTCAGCCCCCGCTGTGCCGCAGCAGTGGCGAGACGAACTCCGTATCCAGCAGCTGTTGGTGCGCTACTTCACCCCCAAGCGCGATGGGCTGTATGAGCAGACCCTGCAAGTGGTTGCTGCGTGTGCGCCAGAGAGCCATCTGGCGATCGGCTGGGGGCAAACAATTTTGGCGTTGGTCAAAGACGGGGTTGCTGTGCAAGTGTCTTTGTTCCATGCCGAGCAGGCGTTGGCCGCCTTTACCGAAGCGAAGATGCGTGTGAGCCAGATTTTTGCGCTTGGCATCCAGGCTGTTTTGTTTCGCGGGATGGGACAGCCGCAGCGTTGCATGGCAGTCTGCCTGCAGGCTCTGAAGCTGCTGGAGCCTGAACGGATGTCTTCCGTTGCAGAAAACAAGGTGATTTTCACCTTGATGCTCGGCGAAATCTGCTACTGGAAGAATGAGATCGGGTCGGCTCGCCATTGGTACGAACAGACCTTGCAGGACGCTAAACTCCATGACGAATCGCCGGCCATGCTTCTGGCCATGG
>JAPLGY010000268.1 GCA_026389955.1 Caldilinea sp.
AATGCTCGAACCCATCGACCACCAGATCCATCGGCTCATAAATTTCCAAGCCGACATGGAACAACTTCAGCAGATTCACTGCTTGCAGAAGCAGTTGCAGCAAACCATCGTGGCCCTCAAAAAAGCTTTGCAGCAGTGCAGGGACGTTCCTGCCTTTGACCTCGGTCAGTGCCAGCAGCACCTTTTCGTAGTCACTTTTGATCAGTTCTAGCAGGCTGGCGGGATTGGCGCTGTTTTTTTGCTGCAACAGCTCCCGGTTTGACTTCAGCAACGTACGAAACTGATGAGCCTTCTCATAGTTGGCACCTGTCATGGCAGCAGCCCCTCCTTCTCGACGGCTCTTTCTCGGCTGGGGGGTTCCCCCTGGCCTCACAGCCAGCATTTCCTGGTGCCCTTAGACAACGGCTGTCTCCAGCCTGGTTTGCAAGGTTTGGCGGTCAATTTTGCCGCTGGGCAGCAGCGGAAACGACTCTACCACCACCACTTCGTCCGGCAGGGCGTAGGGGGGCAGTTGGCCAAAACAGGCCTCCCGGATCTGAGAAGCCTCGGCCGTGGCCACGCAGCAGGCGACCAGCCGGTCGGTGCGCTCCAGATACAGCACGACAGTGCTTTGCACGCCTTCCAGCCGTTCGATCTCCTGGGCCACCTCGATGAGATTTACCAAAAAACCGCGACGGTTGAAACTGTCCTGGTTGCGTCCTACAACCTTCAGCCGGTCTGGCCCGACAGCACATGCCAGGTCGCCGGTCCGGTACCAGGTGTCGGCCTGGCTGAGCCACTGCCCACGCTCGTCTACATAGCCGAGGTATCCGTAGGGGTGTCGGCAAGACAGCTCCCCGATCTGGGTCAGGCTGTCCATCCCTTCCAGCCGCAGTTCTACCCCCTCCATTGGCGTGCCGATCGTGCCAATCCGGGCCGTCAACGGTTCCTGCCAGTCACAGGCGGCGATCGCACCCATCTCTGTGGAACCGTACTGGTTGACCAGGCAGCTGCCAAACCTGGCATCGAACTGCTCAAACAACGACTCCTGAATGCGCTGGCCGGAGGTTACGATCACCCGATAGACGCTGTTTTTGCGCTTCCAGCGCAGCATCATCTCACAGAGATCGGGCGTCAAGAAGGCCAGAGTAGGCTGAAACTCTTTTTCGTAGGTCAGAATCTTGAGAATATTGGCCTTGTCGACGATCTGGATTGCTGCTCCAGCCAGGGCAGCCGACAAAAAAGCAGCGCCCATCCCATACATATGAAAAATCGGGACCGGGATCAACATGCGGTCATTCGCCGTGATCTGGTACTTTTGCAGACAGTTCTGGGCGTTGCGGAGCAGCTTCTCCTGCTGGTGCACCACGATTTTGGACGTACCCAGGCTGCCCGAGGTGCGCAAATAGAGGCGGCCAGCGGGCAGCTCACCGGTGGCTGACAGCGGTCTCCCCTGGAGCGCCGCAGAAAACGCGCGGTCGGGCTGGAGGGTCAGGTGGTGATGACAAAACGCTGGGATCGACGGCTGGTAGCCAGCCCCCTTGGATGCGTGCTGGGCAGGCGGAAGCAACACAAAGCTGCGGCTGCGAGCCAACAGATAGAGCAGGATCACTGCCCCGGTCACACTGTTGGGGCATTCGTAGGCGACAGTCTGGTGCGGGTCTATCCCCAGCCTGACAAACTGTTCGTCCAGTTCGACAAACAGGGAGGGCAGTTCCTGGTAGCTGCAGCTCAGGGTGCCGTCGGTAATCCGATGGGTGTTTTGAAACAAAAACGAATCCTGCCAGAGCGTTGTCATGGACCCAACTTTTTTGAACGACTGCATCGTCTCCCCCTGAGACATGCTTAAAGAGCCAGCTGGCTGTGCTCTCACTTTAGCAAATGGCTGTGACTTGAACATAAGTTGAATGTGAGCTATACAACGCGCGCCAGCAGCCAGATACCGTGCCCGCACCGTGCCCGCACCGTGCCCGCAGACGACAGAACTTCACCCGACCGGATGAACTATGCCATCTTCCCCCAACTGGCCGAGCTTGCGCGCCAGCAGTTCCAGATCGGGCAATCTTGGAACAATTTCTGACGCGTACTGACGCCATTTCTCCGAAGAAGGCGCAGAAAAAGTCATGCGCGACAGCGGCAGCGGATTCGAAAGTGCCTGTTCGACGCCTGCATCCCAATGCAGGCTGGCAAACGCTGCGATACGCCGGACAGTCAGCTGGGGAAACGCCACAAGGTCGGCATAGCGCACAGCCAACCACTGCTCGCGTGGGAGTGCAGCCAGATCCGCCAGGATCGTCTCATTGGCCACACGCCATTGCTGTACAGCGACCTCCACCAGAGGACGGCCCACCAGCTGTTCCCAGCCGGGTGTCAACAGAAAACTCCAGGCGCCCGGTGGCCAGCCAGGAAGCGCATGGTAGGCGATGAACCGTCGGCTCTGCCAGCCATCCAGAATGCTGGCAATGTTTTCGGCCGGGGTTCGATGCAGAAACAGAAAACGGGCATCCGGGAAAAGCGCCTGTAAAAAGGGGATCCGCAGCGCATTTTTGGGGGTTTTCTCCAACAAGCGCACAGCCGCCGGCTGTTCCTGAGAGGGCAACTCGATCCAGAGCCGACCTGTGCGGTCACGCAGCTGGCGAGCAAAACGGTCGCACAGCTGTTCAGCCAACGCCGGTGTCAGATCGGCAGCCCCCAGACCATTGGAAACATATCCATGCGCTGCCGGGTGCAATGCCGGAATCCCTTCAAAAATCTCATGGCTCTCTTCGCCGATGGTCCAGAGTTCAGGGAAATTTGCCAGGGTCTCCAGCAAGAGTGTGCTGCCGGCACGCGGTGCGCTGACAATGATCAGCGGCTGCACCAGATGTGGCGGCTGAAACGACTGTATTTGGCGGCGAACCCGCTTTTGTCTCGCTTCGAGCACCTGTCGCCGAAACGCTGAGCTGGCCGCCCAGTCCATGTTTCTCCTCCTTGGCAGCCACAGCCTGCCTGTAAAGCTGGGCAAAATCTGCGGTGCCTCTGCCTGACAGACAGAGGCACCGCACATACTTGAGAACTTCTACGCTACAGATTTCCGCCGTTCAACAGTTTATCTTGCAACCGACGCTACCATCGTGAAATTCTGAGAGAGATGGGGGTTGTTGGCCGGAAGCAAGTTGAGCTGGGCGACATTGGTTGCACCGGCAACAGCGTTGAGCGGGACGCTGATCTTGACCTGTACGGTCGCCGACTGTCCTGCAGCCAGGTTCACACTCGACGGAGATGCCGCAGCTGCCTCACCTGCAGCAGCTTCA
>JAPLGY010000591.1 GCA_026389955.1 Caldilinea sp.
TGCTCTTCCCGGCACCGTTTTCTCCGAGCAGCGCGTGGATCTCTCCCCGTTTCAGCGTGAAATTGACCCGATCGTTCGCCAGCACCCCAGGAAACTTGATGACGATGTCGTGCATCTCTACAGCATACGGTGAATCGCTCATGGTCCAGTTCCGTACGTAGATCGGGTTAACATTGGGAAAACCTGCCGGGGAAGGCGCTGTCTGCGTCTTCCCCGGCATTCGTTCGTCTCTAACTGCAAAAGTGCCTGTGCAGCCGAGCAGCCTGTCTTATTCGAGCGCCGGCAGCTCTGCTGTCACGTTTTCGTTCCACCAATACATGCAGGTCGTGCATGTACTGCCAAACTGGGCAAACCCTTCCAGGTCGACCTGTTCCATGCGCTCCCCTTCGGCCAACACCAGGTTGCCCTGGTTGTCAGTGATGGGGCCGGCAAACACATCGAAGCGAGTCATCTCGCCAGCCAACATCTTGGCCAGCGTATCCCGGATCAGCTGAAGGTCGGCCTCCGGCAACTCTGCCACGCCAGGCTGCAGGGTTTCACCTTCCATAAACCCATACATCCCCAACGCTCCGGAGTCCGTCTCAAAATAATCTGCGCCACCCACATAGGTGCCAGCCCGCGCAGCCTCGACAATCTCCGCATATTTGACTCCCCAGTTCCAATACATGGAGGTCAAACAGGCATCGATTGTGCAGTTGCCGATGTAGTCGTAGGTGATGCCCCACTTTCCTTCAGGGGCAGCTTCCGCCGGCGCAGGAGTGTCTGCTCCGGTCATGACGATCTGGGCTCCAGCGCCAAAGAGCGAAGCAGCCGCTTCCTTCTCGACAATCGGGTCGTGCCAGGTATAGATCCAACGCACGTCCATGGTGCATTCTGGACAAGTCTTCTGGGCGCCCAGCGCAAATGCATTCCCGAGACGCAACACCTCAGGAATCGGGAAGGTCGCAATGTAGCCCAGACGCGGGTTGCCGTCGACCATCGCCCGGCTCCCAGCCAACATTCCAGCCAGGTACTTGATATTTTCCATCGCCCCCATCAGGTTGCCGAAATTGGCGCCGTTGGATTTGTATCCGCTGACATGAACGATCGTCACGTCGGGGAACTCGCCGGCCACCATTTCAGAGGCATCCATGAAGCCAAACGAGGTGGTAAAGATGACATCAAACCCTTTACGCGCCAGCGAACGAATCACCTGCTCGGCGTCTGCACCTTCAGCGACATTCTCGACAAACGCCGTATGGACGTTTTCGACAGTTGCCTCGACGTACTGACGCCCGACATCGTGGGCCTGTGACCAGCCACCCGTCGTCCTCATCTGGGATCTGTTCTGCGCTGTCAGCAGCGGCAGACTCGTCCGCAGCAGGTGCCGCTGCCGGTGCTGCGGCAGGGGCAGCCGGCTGGCTGGCTACACAGCCGCTGAACACCAGAGCAGCTCCAATCAGCGTGCTCAACAGGAGCCATCCTTGTCTTTTTAACATACAATCCTCTCCCTTCAACAGTACATTTTGCTTGTTGGACACCAACTCACATGCATGAAACCGAAAGACTCGGTGACAGCAGATCTTCAATGAAGATTTTTGGGAAGCCATTTTCGCAATTGACCAACAAAACCCCTCTCCTGTAAAGAGAGATTGGTTCAGACACACTACTCATCCAAGAGCATACAACAGGATTATAAAATCTGCCAA
This sequence comes from Caldilinea sp., assembly GCA_026389955.1. The sequence continues at coordinate 1,689 of JAPLGY010000591.1, forward strand.
TCTACCCGCTCCCAATGCCAACTCCAAATCCAACGGCGTGCCGTTCTCTACAAAAAAGTCAGCAGGCTTCTGTGCCTGAGCAGTTACGGAAAATCAAATCTGGCATGATTCATCGTGAACCATGCCAGATTTTTCAGCACCGCTTTATTTATTTGCCCCACTGCACCCAGGTCAAGATGTGCGGCGACGTGTCACAAAACCGACAACTATCAAAGCGGTCAGGGCCAGCAGTACCACAGGCACTGTTGACGTCCCCGATGACATGTTGATTCCTG
>JAPLGY010000662.1 GCA_026389955.1 Caldilinea sp.
GACATGGACCACACGCACCGGCACGTTGAAATCCTCCAGCGTCTCCACAATCAGCTGCTGCAGGGCAGTGACATCCCGGTTGCTGGAGGGAGCACTGTCGGTGCGGAGCAGATCCATCGGCGGCAGATGGCCAGCAGGACGAGATGCCCGGCTGGCAGCACTCTTTTTGGAAGATTTTGCTGGCGCAGGAGGAGGCTGCTGGCGCAGCGGGGCCGCAGGGGCCGGCGGGGCCGCAGGAACCGGCACAGGAGGGGCTTCCACCGGCGGTTTGGCCGCGACAAAATTGGGGGTCTGGGGCAGCACAGGGTCAACCGGCTGGCGCAACCCCGTCACCATGCCGGCCAGCCAGCGGTAGACCCCCGGGGCCCCACGAACCACTGCAGCAGCCACATAGATCAACGGCGTGTAACGCACCAGCAGGGCAGCCCCCCCCAAGCTGACCCCCACTGCCAGCAGAACGGCCAGTGGAGCCCCCAACGCCCCAATCAGCAGATTGCCCAGCCCCCAGCCGACCAGCCCGCCGCCGCCAGCCTCGAAACGAGCATCCCAGTTGACCACATCGTGGTCGCGCACGTAGCTGAAGGTGATCAGGCCAAACAACAGCGCCTCAGCACCCAACAGCGCTTCGGCACTCCAGTAGCCCGCCTGCCTGCCCAGCCACAAGACAACCCCTAAAAGCAGAATGGCCGCGGCCACCAAAGGCGCCGTCCACCCCACCAACAACGTCAGCCAAGGCACCGGCGCCGCAGGCAGAAGCACCCCCCACAACAGCCACAAGTCAGCAGACGGCGGATCGCACAGGCGACGCCGTCCTCGTCGTGGTGTGGAACTACCCAGTCAGCGACCGCTTTGACCTCGGGCAGCGCATTCTCCACCGCAATCCCAATCCCGCTGCAGCGCACCATCTCCACATCGTTGATGTCGTCCCCGATCGCCGCCACCGCCGCCAGCGGCCAATCCCACTCCGCCAACAGATGGCCGAGCGCCGTGGCCTTGTCGGCCCCCGCCGCACACAGCTGGATCAGATCCAGCTTGGGCGTGATCAGCACCCGAGTGGTCGGAGGCACTGCCGCCAACAACGGCTCGACTTCCCCACGACCTTCCGGGAAGAAAAAGAGCATCTTGTAGACTGGCTGGCCCACCAGCCCATGCAAATCAACTACCTCCAGCGGACCCGGTTTGGCCAACGGCCGGTTGACATAGAGCCGGTCTTCGACCTCCAACCCAATAAACCAACGCTGCCCCGAGGCCGCACACCAGTCGAGCAGACAGCCCACATCGTCCGCTGGAATCGGGTTGCGGTAGACCACCCGACCGTCCACCCACATCTGCGCCCCGTTGTAGACAATGCGCGGGGCAGAAAACAAAAGTTCAGGCAGCACCGAAGGAACAGTGCGCGGCGGACGCCCCGTGGCCACCACCACCGCATGGCCAGCCTCCAGCCAGTCGGCAAGCGCCGCCAGGTTGGCCGGGCTGACACGTTTGTCGCTGCGCAACAGCGTGTCGTCTAAATCCAGAGCAAGAAGTTTCCGTTCACCGTTCACATGTTCTAGTATACCGCGGACCCCACAAAAGACGAATTTTTCTCCGCTCCCCCAACCTTTTGACAGCCACCTTGGCTTGTGATATTCGTACTCCATTGTGAAAAATACAACGAAGGTACGAAATGTCACGTAGTCTGTGCTGCGCTTCAACTACAATATACCCAGAGAGCCCAACAGAGCTGGACTCTCCCAATCGACTGGAAACAAACCCTATGGCGGCAGCACGGCAGGCTCTACAGCTGGATACATACACACTCGACGAACGGATAGGTCGAATCTACGACGCCGCAGTCGCCGCAGGCTGCGCGCTCGCACTCTGGCAGCGACCCGGGATGACCTGCCCCCAGGCTGTAGTCGACCTCAACGGCACCCCCCCCCGGGACGCAGTCGATTTCGCCACAGGCCAGCCCGCCTTTGTCTTTGCCCCCTTCGTCGCTGACCCGCCCGGCGCAGCCCTTCAGCTGCAGGCCGATCTTTGGTTCGACGGCCAATTGCTGCACAGCCACAACAACAACGGCACCCCCAAACGGGCCCAGCGCGCCGAAAATTTTTTTGCCGCAATCCACCAGCCCCAACACCACGCACCGCTTCCTTCCCCCTGCCCCCCCACTTTGACCCCGTGCTGACCTTCCGGTCGCTCTGCCAGCGCTATCCCCATGCCTTTGTCTCGCTGGTCGCCATCCCAGAGGTCGGTCTCTGGCTGGGAGCCACACCCGAAGTGCTGCTGAGCCTCGACACCACCGGGCTGACCACAATGGCCCTGGCCGGCACCCAGCGCCGCCCCCCCCACCAGCCGCTGGACAAAATCCAGTGGGGCCCCACAGAACAGCTCGAACAAGAGATGGTCGGCGCCTATATCCGCGCCTTTTTCGCCGCTGCCCAGATCGCCGACCTCCAAGAGTCCGGCCCCCAGACCGTAGCCGCCGGTTCGGTCGTCCACCTGCAGACCACCTTTCATGTCCAATTGCCCCCCGCCGAACAACTGCTGCTCGCCAACCGGGTGCTCGACGAACTGCACCCGACCTCGGCAGTGTGCGGCATGCCCAAACACCAGGCGCTGTCCTTTATTCTCGCCCACGAAGGCTACGACCGCAGCTTCTACAGCGGTTTTCTCGGCCCTATCCACATCCAAGGCCAATCTAGCCTTTATGTTAATTTACGCTGCATGCAGCTGAGCGCAGACCGGGCCCATCTCTATGTGGGGGCAGGGATCACCGCCGATTCCGACCCGGCAGCCGAATGGCGGGAGACAGCCCTCAAGGCAGAGACGATGCTCGCCGTGCTCGGGGCAGAGCAGACAGTGGCAGGCTGAGTATGGCAGAGGGTGTGTTCCCGCTGGTCGAGCTGGCGGTCCAGGTTTTTGTCGAACGAGGTCTGCGCCATGCTGTCGTCGCCCCAGGCTCCCGCTCGGCGCCGCTGACAGTGGCCCTGGCCAGCCACCCGGCGTTGACCCTGCACGTGGTCTACGACGAACGTTCGGCCGGCTATGTGGCGCTGGGGCTGGCCCAGCAGCTGCGCCAGCCGGTGGCACTGGTCTGCACCTCGGGCACCGCAGCTGTCAATTTTGGCCCGGCGGTGGTCGAAGCTTTCTACCAGCAGATTCCCCTGTTGGTGCTCACCGCCGACCGTCCGCCCGAATGGATCGACCAGCAGGACAACCAGGCCATCCATCAAAATGGGCTGTATGGGCCCCACGTGCGTTTTTCTGGGGTTCTCCCGCTGGACGACGGCCACCCCGACACCAGCTGGCATGCGACAGCTGCACCGTGCGCTGCGTCTGCTCCAGCGCGACCCTGCGGTCGCTCTCTTTGCCGACATCACAGCCAATTGCTGGCCACACGTTGCGCCGCTGGTACATGTCGACATGGCCCTGGGCACGCGCGACCCGGCCACCCTGCAGGCGCTCGCCCCCGATCTGGTGCTCTATCTCGGCGGACAGGTCACCTCCAAGTACCTCAAGCTGCTGCTGCGCAGCCACCCCCCAGAGCAGCTCTGGCGGGTGCAGCCTGCAGGAACCCTGCCAGACACCTACCAACAGACGACCGTCCGCGTCCCGATGCAGCCGGCCGCTTTTTTGAGCGCGCTGGCCGAACAGGCCCGCCCCGGAGCCGACGGCTACGCCCGCCGGTGGCAGCAAGCAGAACAACAAGCCCGTCTGGCCTTGTTCGATCTGCTCGAAGAGGGCCCCTTTGGCGAGTTCCAGGCGGTCCACCGGCTCTTCGACCTGCTGCCCGACGCCAGCCTGCTCCAGATCGGCAACAGCATGCCGATCCGCTACGCCAATTTTGCCGGCATCCGCGCCGGCCATGTGCCGGCCCAGATCAACGCCAACCGGGGCACCAGCGGGATCGACGGCTGCGTGAGCACTGCGGTCGGTGCGGCACGCGCCACGACCGCGCCCACCACCCTGCTGGTCGGGGATCTGGCTTTTTTCTACGACCGCAACGGGCTCTGGCAGCGCGAGCTGCCGCCCAACCTGCGCATTGTGCTGCTCAACAACCACGGCGGCGGCATCTTCGATCTTCTGGAAGGGCCCAGCCGGCTCGACGACGCGGTGCGCACCCAATACTTTCTGACCCCACAGCCGCTCAATGCCCGGCGCACCGCACAGGACCACGGGCTGCGCTACACCGCTGTGTCGGAGGCCCACGCCCTGGCCCCTGCCCTGGCCGCACTGTACGCCGACAGCGGCCCTGCCCTGCTCGAAATCGAGAGCGACATGGCAACCAACCGGGCCGTCTTCGCTGACTTTCGCGCCCGAGCCGCTGGGCTGCGGCTGACTCTGTCGGGCGAAACGCTGCACGCCACGCAGTGACCCTCGTGCGGCCAACCCAGGCGTCTCCCGGCAAAAAGCACCCCAATTGTGCACGCCTTCACAGTCGAATTCAGCCGTGCCCCCTATAATAATAACAGAATGGCCGGGACAACCCTGGCTGCAACGTCCGTCCGGCAAAAGAGGACAAGCATGAAAGAAAGAGAGACGCCATGAGTGCAACCGACCCGACCCACCCGCCGATCCCCTGGGCTTCGCTCAAGACCTACGAAGAGATCCTTTTCGATCTGTACGACGGCATCGCTCGCATCACCATCAACCGCCCCCACAAACGCAACGCCTTCACGCCCCTGACCGTGCAGGAGATGATCGACGCCATGGCCATCTGCCGCGAAGACCCGCGCATCCAGGTGGTGGTGTTGACCGGCGCCGGAGACAAAGCCTTCTGCAGCGGCGGCGACCAGAGCGTGCGCGGGGTCGGCGGCTATGTTGGAGAAGACAAGGTGCCGCGCCTCAACGTGCTCGACTTGCAGCGGATGATCCGCTCGCTCCCCAAGGCAGTCATCGCCATGGTGGCGGGCTATGCGATCGGCGGCGGGCATGTGCTGCACGTGATCTGTGACCTGACGATCGCTGCCGACAACGCCCGCTTCGGCCAGACCGGCCCCAAGGTGGGCAGCTTCGACGGCGGCTTCGGCGCCTCCTATCTGGCACGGATCGTCGGCCAGAAAAAGGCGCGCGAGATCTGGTATCTGTGCGACCAGTACGACGCCCAGGAAGCGCTGGCGATGGGGCTGGTCAACAAAGTCGTGCCGCTCGACCAGCTCGAAGCCACCACCGTCGAATGGTGTCGCAAGATCATGGAAAAAAGCCCCCTGGCCATCCGCATGCTCAAGGCCTCCTTCAACGCCGAGCTCGACGGCCAGGCCGGCATCCAGGAACTGGCCGGCAACGCCACATTGCTCTACTATCTTTCTGAAGAGGCGCAGGAAGGCAAGCGCGCCTTTTTGGAAAAGCGCCAGCCCAATTTTGACCAGTTTCCCAAATTTCCTTGAAGACCCTTCTGGCCGGCCTGCTGCACTGGCAGGCCGGCCAGGCCACCCAGAAACCAACCCACATGCTCCAGCTGGCCACCTCCCCCTATCTGCTCCACTTTTGCGCTCCTGCCCCGACCTCGCGGGGGGTGCTCACCCAACGCGCGATCTGGCTGGTGCGGATCTGGCAGCGTCAACAGCCGGGGCTGAACGGCTGGGGAGAGTGCGGCCCGCTCCCTTCGCTGAGCCGGGACGCCTCCCCCCACTTCGGCGCTGCAGTGGCCGAGCAGATCCAGCTGTTCAACAGCGCCGGCCTCCAGCGCATCGCCGACGCCCAACGCTGGCTGGAACGGTGGGTGGCGCCCCTTCCTTCGCTTGCCTTTGGGGTCGAGACCGCGCTGCGCGACCTTGCCCACGGGGGACGGCGCCGGCTGTGGGATACCCCGTTCGCGCGCGGGGAACGGGGGCTGCCCACCCATGGGCTCATCTGGATGGACGACCCGGCAGGGCTGCAGCGCCAGGTCGACGCCAAAGTCGCAGCTGGCTTCCGAACCCTCAAGCTCAAGATCGGCGCCCGCCCGTTCGAGGAGGAGGTCGCTCTGCTGCGTCGGATTCGCGCCGCCGCCCCAGAGATCGAGCTGCGGCTGGACGCCAACGGCGCGTTCGAGCCGGCCGAAGCGCTGGATCGGCTGGACCGCCTGGCAGCGTTTCAGATCGCCTTGGTCGAACAGCCTGTGCGGCCCGGACATTGGGGGGTGCTGGCCGATCTCAGCCGCCACTCGCCGGTGCCTATCGCCCTGGACGAAGAGCTGATCGGCGTGCACACCGCCGACCAACGGCGCTCTTTGCTGGAGACCGTGCGGCCGCAGTACCTGATCCTCAAACCGGCGCTGCTCGGCGGCTTCAGCGCTGCCGAAGCCTGGATCGCCGACGCCGAGTCCCGCAGCATTCGCTGGCTGACCAACTCGCTGCTCGAATCCAACCTCGGGCTCAACGCCCTCTGCCAGTGGACCAGCGCGGTCGGCGGCGAACGCACCCATGGGCTGGGCACCGGAACGCTCTTTGCCAACAACATTCCCTCACCGCTGCAGCTGACCGGCTGCCAACTGACGCTGGGCGACCCCAGCAGCTGGCAGTTGCCTGAACAACAATCTTTCCAGTCATTTGATCATTCCGAATCTTTTGATGTACAATCAAAAGAAAAGAGAGCGGGTTGACCCCTCCCGAATCCCCGCGTGCTGGCCCAGATTGCGTCAAAAATGCGCGACGTAGCGCAGAGAGATGACTCTCCTTCACGATGTTCCGTGAACGCAACAACCGAGTGTTCAGTTCTTCGCCCTGGATGTCGTCATGGGCTCACTTTGTCTACCTGAAGGAGTGTGTTCGTTGAACAATCAAGCAGACCCGCGCTTCCCCCAGTCGCCCCTTCTTCCCAGCCACTTCCCTGAACGCCAGGGACTCTACGACCCAGCCTTTGAAAAAGACGCCTGCGGCGTCGGGTTTGTCGTCCACATCAAGGGGCAGCCGTCTCACACCATTGTGCGCCACGCCATGCAGGTCCTGGTCAATCTCAACCACCGAGGCGCCTGCGGCTGTGAGGTCAACACCGGCGACGGTACAGGCATCAACATGCAGCTGCCCGATTTGTTCCTGCGTAAGGTGGCCGCTGCCGCTGGTTTTGCCCTTCCCCCACTCGGCCACTACGGAGTAGGAATGGTCTTTTTGCCCAAAGACGACACCTACCGCGCCGGGTTCGAGCAGACCTTCGCCCAGATTATCCAGGAGGAAGGCCAACACCTGCTCGGCTGGCGCACCGTGCCAACCCACAACGACTCGCTCGGCGCCACCGCCATCGCCGGCGAACCCTTCATCCGCCAGGTCTTTATCGGACGCAACCCCGCCACACTCGTCGGCAACGACCCGCTCGCCTTCGAACGCAAACTTTATGTCATCCGCAAACGCGCCGAACAGGCCCTGCGCTACAGCGGACACGAGCAGGCCAACCGCTTCTACGTCGCCAGCCTCTCCAGCCGCACCATCGTCTACAAAGGCATGCTGCTCGCCGACCAGGTCGACACCTATTACCCAGACCTGCTCGACCCGGACATGACCACCGCCATCGCCGTCGTGCACTCGCGCTTCAGCACCAACACCTTCCCCTCCTGGGAACGGGCCCACCCTTACCGCTATCTGATCCACAACGGCGAAATCAACACGATCCGCGGCAATATCAACTGGATGTACGCCCGCCAGTCCGTGCTCCAATCCGACCTGTTCGGCCCCGACCTGCCCAAAATCACACAGCAGATCGTCGACCCCGACGGCTCGGACAGCGCCCAGTTCGACAACGCGCTCGAGTTTCTCCACCTGGCTGGCCGCCCTCTCCACCACGTGGCGCTGATGATGATCCCAGAACCGTGGACCAACCACGAAAGCATGTCCCCCGAACGCAAGGCCTTCTACGAATACCACGCCGCTCTGATGGAACCCTGGGACGGGCCGGCGTCGATCGCCTTCACCGACGGCACCGTCGTCGGCGCAGTGCTCGACCGCAACGGGCTGCGCCCCTCGCGCTATTATGTCACCAAAGACGACATTGTGGTGATGGCCTCTGAAGTCGGCGTGCTCGGAGACGCCATCCCCCCAGGAAACGTTGCCCACAAGGCCCGTCTGCAGCCGGGCCGCATGTTTCTGGTCGACACCGCCCAAGGGCGCATTCTCGACGACGATGAAATCAAAGATTCGCTCGCCCAAGCCCACCCCTACGCCGACTGGCTGCGCCAGAATCTGGTCGAACTCGACAACCTGCCCGCCGTGCCAGATCTCTACCAGGCTGACCAGCACGGCAGCGTGCTGCACCGCCAGCATCTCTTTGGCTACACCTTTGAAACCCTGCGTATGCTGTTGGCGCCGATGGCCAAAAACGGCATCGAGGCGATCGGCAGCATGGGGGACGACGCGCCGATCGCCGTGCTCTCCGACCGCCCGCAGCTGCTTTACACCTACTTCCGCCAGCTTTTTGCCCAGGTGACCAACCCACCGCTCGACGCCATTCGCGAAGAGCTCGTGACCGCCACCGATGTCATGCTCGGCTCTGAAGGCAACCTGCTCGAGACCATCCCCGAAAACTGCCGCCAGATCCGGCTCAAAAATCCGATCCTGACCAACGACCAGCTGGCCAGGCTGGCCCATGTGCGCGAGCGTGGTTTTCGGGCCCAGAAGCTGCCGATGCTCTTCCCGGCCCACTCCGGGCCCGAAGGGCTGGAGAAGGCGCTGGACTCGCTCTTTTTGCTCGCCGACGAGGCGATCGAGCAGGGGGTGAACATCTTCATCCTCTCGGACCGCGGGGTGAACAGCGAGCTGGCGCCGATTCCCGCCCTGCTGGCGACCGCCGGCCTGCACCACCACCTGATTCGCCGCGAGACCCGCACCCGCTGTGCGATCCTCGTCGAGTCCGGCGAGCCGCGCGAGGTGCATCATTTCGCGCTGCTGATCGGCTATGGCGCCACCGCAGTCAACCCCTACATGGCCTATGAAAGCCTCTACGACCTGATCGAACAGGGGCTGCTCACCGACATTCCCTACGACAAGGCACGCTACAACTACATCAAGGCGGCACTGAAAGGGGTCATCAAGGTCTGTTCCAAGATGGGGATCAGCACCCTGCAAAGTTACTGCGGTGCCCAGATTTTCGAGGCGCTGGGGGTGAGCCGGGCCTTGGTGGACAAGTATTTCACCTGGACGCCGACCCGCATCGAAGGGATCGGGCTCCCCGAGATCTACCAGGAAGTCTACCGGCGCCACCAGCGGGCCTATCCTGCGCGGGACGAAGCTCCCGGCGTGCTGGTCACCGGCGGCGACTACCAATGGCGCGCCAACGGCGAACGCCATCTCTTCACCCCGGTCACCATCCACAAGCTGCAAAATGCCGTGCGCACGCGCGGGGCCGAGGTCTGGACGCGCGGCTACAAGACCTTCCAGGAGTACTCGACGCTGGTCAACCAGCAGGAAGAAGCGTTCGGCACCCTGCGCGGGCTGCTTGCGCTGCGCTTCGCCGAAACACCGATCCCGCTGGAAGAAGTTGAAGCGGCCAGCAGCATTGTCAAACGCTTCAAAACCGGTGCAATGAGCTACGGTTCGATCTCGCAAGAAGCCCACGAGACGATGGCGATCGCCATGAACCGCCTGGGCGGCAAGAGCAACACCGGCGAAGGCGGCGAAGACCCCGCCCGCTACAGCTGGACCAATGCGCGCGGGGATTCCAAAAACAGCGCGATCAAACAGGTGGCCTCCGGCCGGTTCGGCGTGACCAGCCATTATCTGGTCAGCGCCAAGGAACTTCAGATCAAAATGGCGCAGGGGGCCAAGCCTGGCGAGGGAGGGCAGCTGCCTGGGGCCAAGGTCTACCCTTGGATCGCCAAAGTGCGCTATTCGACACCAGGCGTCGGGCTGATCTCCCCCCCTCCCCACCACGATATCTATTCGATCGAAGACCTTGCCGAGCTGATCCACGACCTCAAAAATGCCAACCACCACGCCCGCATCAGCGTCAAGCTGGTCTCCGAGGTTGGGGTCGGCACCGTGGCGGCCGGCGTCGCCAAAGGACACGCCGACGTCATCTTGATCTCGGGCCATGACGGCGGCACCGGCGCCTCCCCCCATTCCAGCATCAAACATGCCGGGCTGCCTTGGGAGCTGGGGCTGGCCGAGACCCACCAGACGCTGGTGCTCAACAACTTGCGCAGCCGAGTAGCCGTCGAAACCGACGGCCAACTCAAGACCGGCCGCGATGTGGCGATCGCCGCGCTGCTCGGCGCCGAAGAGTTTGGCTTTGCCACCACTGCCCTGGTCAGCATGGGCTGCATCATGATGCGGGTCTGCCACCTCGACACCTGCCCGGCCGGGGTGGCCACCCAAAATCCCGAGCTGCGCAAAAAATTTGTCGGCGAGCCGGAAGATGTCGAGAATTTCATGCTCTTTATCGCCGAAGATCTGCGCGAGGTGATGGCCCGGCTCGGCTTCCGCACGATCGAAGAGATGGTCGGGCGGGTTGACCGGCTCGAACCACGCAAGGCCCTCGAACACTGGAAGGCCGCCGGAATCGACCTCTCCGCACTCCTCTGGCAGCCGCCGGTCAGTGCAGACGTCGGACTCTTCTGCTCGATCCCCCAAGATCACGGCCTGGAGCGCTCGCTGGACCGCACCACCCTGCTCGACCTGGCCCGGCCAGCGCTGGAGGAGGGCCGACCGGTCCACGCCACCCTGCCGATCCGCAACGTCAACCGTGTGGTCGGCACCATGACCGGCAGCGAGATCACCCGCCGCTATGGGCCCGACGGGCTGCCCGAAGATACCGTGCATTTTCACTTCCACGGTTCAGCAGGCCAGAGCTTCGGGGCCTTCATCCCCCACGGGCTCACGCTCGAGCTGGAAGGGGACGCCAACGACTACTTCGGCAAAGGTCTCTCAGGCGGCAAACTGCTGGTCTACCCGCCGGCGGGCAGCACCTTCCGCGCCGAAGAGAACATCATCATCGGCAACGTCGCGCTGTACGGTGCCACAGCCGGTGAAGCCTACATTCGCGGGGTGGCCGGCGAACGCTTTGCCGTGCGCAACTCCGGCGCCACCGCCGTGATCGAAGGGGTCGGCGACCATGCCTGCGAGTACATGACCGGCGGCCGGGTGGTCGTGCTCGGCAGCACCGGGCGCAACTTTGCAGCCGGTATGTCCGGAGGCATCGCCTATGTGGTCGACTGGGAAGGCACCTTCCGCAGCAGAATCAACTACGAAATGGTCGGGGCCGAACCCTTGCTCAACCCCGAGGAGCTCGACGAACTCAAGGCGCTGATCCAACGCCACGCCGACCTGACCCACAGCGACCTGGCCTGGCGTGTCCTGATCCGCTGGGACGAGCTGGTCCCTGCCATCGTCAAAGTCATGCCCAAGGATTACAAACGCATGTTGGAAGCATTCGCTGCCGTAGCAGCACAAGGATTGAGCGGAGAAGCGGCCGTCATGGCCGCGTTCGAGCAGAACAAAAGCGATGCATCGCGCGTAGGAGGCAACTGAGCATGGGCAAGCCAACCGGATTTTTGGAGTACACGCGCGAACTGCCGGCAGACCGCTCCCCGCTGGAGCGAATCAAAGACTGGGACGAGTTCCACCTGCACCTGAGCGAAAACAAGCTGCGCACCCAGGGCGCACGCTGCATGGACTGCGGAGTCCCCTTCTGCCACACCGGACAGCTGATCAACGGCATGGCCTCCGGCTGCCCGATCCACAATCTGATCCCAGAATGGAACGATCTGGTCTATCG
>JAPLGY010000346.1 GCA_026389955.1 Caldilinea sp.
CGCCACAGCAGCCCAGAACCTGCTCGACGCCGCCGTCGAAACCCTGTCCGCCAGAGGACTCGACGTCGGGCTCCTCCTCCCCGACGAAGAGCTGACCCGGTATCCCCATTGGGCAGACCGGATCGTCGCACTCGGACCGAGCGACGCCCCAGAGCAGGTCGGAAGAACGCTGTTCACACGGCTGCGCCAGCTGGATGAGCTGGCGGCCGATGTGGTGCTGGCCCGCCCGCTCACCCTGGCCACAGAAGGGCTGGGCCCCGCTGTCCAGGACCGCCTCTTCCGCGCCGCAGAAGGGCACACAGTCGACGCTGAAACACCAGCCGCCCTCTCCACACTGCTCGCCCTGGTCGAACAGCTCCTCCCCGGAAGAACGCTTACTTGCCAATCTGGGGAGCGAACAGTATAGTTTGTTGGAACGTTTGACGCGATCGCTTCCTGCTGGCCAGCCAGACCAGCCACCTGCTGGCCAGCAGCCCAACAACCGGCGTAAGGAGGAGCTGTTTCATGACCGCAAAGATTGGAATTTTTTTTGGCAGCAGCACAGGCTGCACGGAACGGATTGCCAACCTGATCAAAGAGGAGATCGAAGCGACCGGCACGGCAACCTGCGAGGTGATGGTCATCTCTGCAGCCAATGCCAAACTGTTCCCCAACTTCGATTTCCTGATGTTTGGCGGCTCGACCTGGAACATCGGCGAGCTGCAAGACGACTGGGGGCTGACCCTCCCCACCCTGGGCAACCAGGGGCTCAAAGGCAAAAAAGTCGCCTTGTTTGGCTGCGGCGACCAGTTTGGCTACTCCAACCGCTTTGTGGATGCGATCGGCCTGATCGGAGACCGCGTCACTGACCTAGGGGCACAGACAGTCGGCTGGATCGTGCCCGACGCCAGCTACCAGTTCGAATTTTCACGGGGTGTCTACGAAGGCGTTATGATGGGCCTGCCGATCGACGAGGACAACCAGGCCGCCATGACCCCGCAGCGCGTCGCCAACTGGACACACTGGGTGCTGGAAGAGTTTGGGCTGGCCCCAGCCACCGTTGCCTGAGCAAAGAGCGACAGGGTGGTGGCCCTTCCCCACCACCCTGCCCAGCCAGAATCTCCCCCCAACCCACTCATCGTTCCCCCCACCTCGGCAAATTCATCCCCAGCTTGGAAGTAACCCTACTGGCAGGCAGCCATTGTCTCCCTACAATGAAGAACAATTCCTTTGTCCTCTCTCCCACCAGAAAGCACAAAGGAACTCCTTTGACGTAAGGAGCGTTTGTGTTATACTGAAAACAGATTGATTTGGTTGAACAGAAGTTGCTCGCACGACAAAAACGACAGCTTGCCAAAGACGAGCAGATGACGACACAACAGGAACTCGAATGAATTCAAAACGACTGCGCAGCGGCATCATCTACCTGCTTCTGGTTATAGCGCTCGGCGCCTTCCTCTACAATTCACTGGTGCGCCGCCCCTCTACAGAAGTCTCCGATGCGACCCTCGCCAAAGTGGCGACCCTGCTTCGCAACGACGATGTGCGCTCGATCGACATCAACCGTGACCGCCTTCTGGTGACGACACGCAGCGGCGAAGAACTGCAATCACGGCTGGAGCTGGGGTCAGGGCTGACGCAAACGCTGCTCAACCTGGGTGTGACGCCCGAACAGCTGGCTGCGGTCGAACTCCGCGTCGCCAACCCAGATTTTTGGGAGACTTGGAGCGGCGTGCTGATCGCACTGCTGCCCCTCCTTTTGCTGGGCGCGTTCTTCCTGTTCATCCTGCGCCAGGCCCAAGGGGCAGGCAACCAGGCCTTCAGCTTCGGCAAAAGCCGGGCCCGTATGTTGACCGGGGATCGCCCGACAATCACCTTCAAAGATGTGGCCGGCAACGAAGAGGCCAAACAAGAGCTGCAAGAGGTCGTCGAATTTCTCAAAGAGCCACAAAAATTCGCCTCGCTGGGAGCCCGCATTCCCAAAGGGGTGCTGCTGGTCGGGCCACCCGGCACTGGCAAAACGCTCATGGCCAAAGCGGTCTCCGGGGAGGCCGGGGTGCCCTTTTTCAGCATCTCCGGCTCTGAGTTTGTCGAAATGTTCGTCGGCGTCGGCGCAAGCCGCGTGCGAGACCTGTTCGAACAGGCCAAGAAAAACTCTCCCTGTATCATCTTTGTCGATGAAATCGATGCCGTCGGCCGCCATCGAGGCTCAGGGCTCGGGGGCTCCCACGACGAACGAGAACAGACCCTCAACCAGATACTGGTCGAGATGGACGGGTTCGACACCGACACCAACATCATCCTCGTCGCCGCAACCAACCGACCCGATATCCTGGACCCGGCCTTGCTGCGTCCCGGGCGGTTTGACCGCCGCGTCACCATGGACGCCCCCGACATGCGCGGGCGGCGGGCCATTCTGGACGTGCATGTGCGCGGCAAACCGCTCGCCACCGACGTCGACCTGGATCTGATCGCCAAACAGACCGCCGGTTTTGCAGGCGCTGACCTCGAAAATCTGGTCAACGAAGCGGCTATCCTCGCAGCGCGGCGCAACCGCCGCTCGATCAGCACCCCCGAACTCCAGGAAGCCATCGAGCGGGTCATCGCCGGCCCGGAACGGCGCAGCCGGCTGATTAGCCCCAAAGAAAAAGAGATCGTCGCCTACCACGAAGCTGGCCACGCAGTCGCTATGCACCTGCTGCCCAACCATGACCCGGTCCACAAAGTCACCATCGTCCCGCGCGGGATGGCCGGCGGCTACACGATGAGCCTGCCCGAAGAAGAATCCAACCTGGCCACGCGCGAAAAATTCCGAGACCAGCTGGTCGCTCTGCTGGGCGGACGAGTCGCTGAAGAGCTTCAGTTCGGAGACATCACCACCGGGGCCAGCAACGACCTGGAACGTGTCACCGGAATGGCGCGCGCGATGGTCACCCAGTGGGGCATGAGCGAACGGCTCGGCCCGATCCGCTACGGGGAACGTGAAGAGATGATGTTCCTCAACCGGGCCTTCAGCGAACACCGCAACTACAGCGACCGGGTGGCCCAGACCATCGACGAAGAGATCAAGGCCATCGTAGCAGAGGCACACACCCGCTGCCATACGCTCCTCTCCAGCCACTGGCCTGTGATGCAGCGGGTCGCTGCTCGCCTGCTCGAGGTCGAAACGCTCAACGCTGCCGAATTTGCGGCGCTGATGAAAGGAGAGGTGCCCACGGATTCCCCCCCACAGCCACGCAGCGAGGCCACCAGCCCCACCAAAAGCGCGGGCTCTGTGCTGCGCGGCGACGACAAACGCCCCGACGCCGGCCTCGATCTGGGCGGGCGAGTGCCCCAACCTGTCTGAGGTGTCCAAGAGTGACTTCCTTCCAGAGCTGGTCCCTGCAACTTGCCAGGTCCAGCTCTATCTTGCCAGCCGTGCCCTGTGGCTGGGCTGGCCCCTGCTCCGCTGGCTGACTCTCCTCTCAGCCCTCCCGTTCGTGGGCTGGTTGAACGGCTGGGCGCTTTTGCTCTGGCTGGTGGCAGCCATCGCCTGCAAAGTGTGGGAGACACTCTGTCAGCCCCCCTTCCTGCCCCCCAACCGCTGCCACCCGCGCACAAGATCGCCCTCTATGCCAGCGGCCTCTTGCAGGTCGGCCAAAAAGCGCAACGCTTCGCATTCCTGCCCGGCTTTTACCGTACCTTCGCCACCCGCGAACATGCCCTGCTCTGCCAGGTGCGCCCCCGCCCCATCTGGCGCATCGCCCGCTGGCCCGCAGACGAAGTGGGCCTCTGGTACGCGTTCTGGACAGCCAGCCAACTCACCGCCGTCACCCCAGGCCAGATCGACAACGGCCAGCAGCACTTGCCCGCCCTGGCCATCACCTACTGCCCAGCAGACCCACCGGGCAGCCGCCAGCCAGCCACCACCACCCTCTACCTCGCGTTTCTGAACGAACAGGCGCGCAGCAGCGTGCTGGCTGACCTGCTGGCCGACTGGCCACCTGCCCCGACCATGGAGCTCACCCCATGACCGACAACACCCTCCACCAGCGCCCTTCCTGGGACGACTATTTTCTGCAGATCGCGTTCACCGTCGCCCAACGCAGCACCTGCGACCGCGCCCATGTCGGCTGCGCCCTGGTGCGCGACCGCCGCATCTTGACGACAGGCTACAACGGCGCACCCGCCGGCCTGCCCCACTGCGACGATGTCGGGCACCTGCTCGTGGATGGCCACTGCGTGCGCACGCTCCATGCCGAACAAAATGCGCTGATCCAAGCGGCGCTGCACGGCGTCAGCACCGAAGGCGCCACCGCCTATGTCACACACCAACCCTGCCTGACCTGCGCCAAAATGCTGATCAACGCCGGAATCCGCCGCGTTGTCTACGCCGGCCACTACCCAGATGCCCTGAGCCGCTCTTTTTTGGATGCAGCAGCCATCGAGCTGACCCACCTGCCCCGGCAGACACCCGTCCCATCCTCTCCACAACGCCAAGAAAGCCCGTCCGATGCCCGCTGACCTGATGCCCGCTGACCCGCCCTCCTCTCTGCAGTTTCCGGCAGGGTTCCTCTGTGGAACCGCCACCTCCGCCCACCAGGTCGAAGGCAACAACACCCGCAACCAGTGGTGGCGCTTCGAGCAACAACCCGGCGCCATCTGGCATGGAGACCGCAGCGGCCTCGCCTGCGACTGGTGGAACCATGCCGAGGTCGACTTCGACCTGATGGAGCGCATGGGACACTCGGCACACCGCATGAGCCTCGAATGGAGCCGGATCGAACCTGAGCCGGGCCGGTTTGACTCGGCAGCCATCGAACGCTACCGCGCGCTGTTGGACGGGCTCCGCCGCCGCAATATCCGCCCGATGGTGACACTGCACCACTTCACCAATCCACTCTGGCTGGAAGAGGCCGGCGGCTGGGAGAACCCAGCAGCGATCGTGCGCTTCCAACAGTACGTGCGCTATGCGGTGCGCACCTTGGGCGATCTCTGCGACCAGTGGGTCACCCTCAACGAACCGCTGGTCTACGTCGTTCAGGGCTGGGTGCGGGGAATCTGGCCCCCGCAGAAGACCCACCTGCCGGCGGCACTGCGCGTCTTTCGCCACCTGCTGCAGGCCCACGGCGTCGCCTACCAAACGATCCATGCCAACAGCCCAGGCGCCCACGTCGGCTATGCCCTGCCCGTGCGCGTCTTCCAGCCTTCCAATCCAAAGCGCTGGCTCGACCGCAAGGCGGCCAACCTCAAGCGCTACCTCGTCGAACACCTCTGGGTCACCGGTGCAGCAGACGGCAAACTCCGCTTTCCCCTGGGGCTGGACGAGTACCAGCACTCGCTGGCAGACAGCGCCGATTTTATCGGAATCAACTTTTATACACGAGACCTGGTACGCTTCCACCCCGACCCCCGCCAGCTCTTCGGAGAAGAACACTTTTCCCCCGACGGCGAATACTCCGACCGCGGCCGACGAGGCGTCTACAGCGAGTACGCGCCACAGGCACTCCACCAGATCGTGCGCGAGGTGAATGCCTTCCACAAACCGATCTATATCACCGAAAACGGGTTGCCCGACCACGACGACGACCAACGCCCACGCTGGCTGCTCGGCCACCTGCACGCACTGCACCAGGCGATCCAGCAGGGCTGCGATGTGCGCGGCTACTACCACTGGACGTTGACCGACAACTTTGAATGGTCGGAAGGGTGGGGGCTGCGCTTTGGGCTGGTCGAACTCGACCCTGCCACCCAGCTTCGCCGCCCACGGCCCAGCGCTGCGCTCTACAGCGCGATCGCCCGCACCAATGCTGTCTCGGAGACGCTGGTCCAGACCTACGCCCCTGAACTGCACCCAATTCTTTTTCCAACCGCCGCGCCACAACAACAAAAAGCGCGGAAACGTTGACAGCTTCAGCCCGTCTATGCTACCCTGTGCGGGCTGAACCACGTTGAAGGGATCCAACTGCCCGTCGACCGCAGACTGGGAATTGCCCTCTGCGCCGGGCAAAGAAGCGACACAAGACAAGGACCGTTTCAGGTCGTCAACAGACAAGGCAAGGAAGAAGAAAGTATGCGGATTACAGCGATCACGCCGATGGTGCTGTGCACCCAATGGCGCAATCTGGTCATGCTCAAAGTGGAAACCGACGAAGGATTGGTGGGCCTGGGAGAAAGCCGCCCCATCAACAAAGTTGACGCTGCCATCGGCTATGTGCGAGATGTGGCCGACCGCTTTGTGATCGGGCTGGATCCTTTCGACATCGAACTTTTGGTCAAACGGCTGACCGTCGAAGACTATGGAAGACCCGGCGAGGTGGCGATGACCGGCCTGGCCATGATCGAGATGGCCTGCTGGGACATCATCGGCAAGGCGCTCAACCAGCCAATCTACCGGCTGCTGGGCGGAGCAGTGCGCCAGCGCATCAAAGCCTACGGCAACGGCTGGTACACCGTCGAACGCACACCCGACGAATTCGCGGCGGCAGCCCGACGGGCTGTGGCCAAAGGCTACCGAGCCCTCAAATTTGACCCCTTCGGCGCTGGCTACTATGAGGCAGAACGCGCCGAAAAGCTCAAGATGATCAGCCTGGTCGAAGCTGTGCGCGACGCGGTCGGGCCGGAGGTCGAGCTGCTGATCGAAATGCACGGCCGCTTCAACCCGGTGACCGCGATCGAAATGACCCGCGAGCTGGCGCCGTTCAAACCTGGCTGGGTCGAAGAACCGGTGCCCCCCGCCAATATCCCGGCCCTCAAAAAAGTTGCCGATGCGGTGGCGCCGCTCGGCGTTCCGGTCGCCACCGGGGAACGCATACATACGCTGCACGAATACCGGGAAGTCCTGGAACTGCAGGCAGCCGATATTCTGCAGCCAGACATCGCACATTTCGGCGGGATTTTTAACACCAAAAAACTGGCTGCCTGGGCAGATACCTACTATCTGCTGATGGCGCCGCACAATGTCGGTGGCCCCATTGCCACCGCGGCCGCCCTGCATCTGGCTGCCTGCACCCCAAATTTCAAAATTCAGGAGAACTTCAACGATTTCGACGAACCGTATGTGCTCGCCTCTGCACCCGGCCTGCCGCCCTTCTCGGAGGGGTTTTTTGCGCTGCCAACCGGTCCAGGGCTGGGGGTCACCCTGGATGAGGCCGTCGTGGCCGAACACCCAGAACAGCGCATCCACTTCAACCTTTTTGCCGAGGACTGGCACAAACGAAAAGCGCGCATGCGCACAGAGTGAACTGGCCCGTGCACCGCACTCGCGACTGAGTTCAGACTGGAGCACAACGATGCACGATTCAAGTCCACAAATGCGTCTGCCCGTGCAGCGCCGCTACCCGACAGCCCCCTTGGTCGGCGTGGCAGCTGCTGTTTTCGACCCAGCAGGCCAGGTGCTGCTGGTCCAGCGCGGGCGTCCCCCGCGCGCAGGCAGCTGGGCGTTGCCCGGTGGGCTGTTGGATCTGGGTGAATCGCTGGTCGACGGCGTACAACGCGAGCTGCGCGAAGAGTGCGGTGTCGAAATCGCCGTCGGCACCGTGGCTGGCCTCTTCGAACCGGTGACGCGCGACGCCGCAGGAGAGATCGAATACCACTATGTGGTGGTCGATTTCTGGGCCAGCTGGGTCAGCGGCGAGGCGCTGGCCCAGGACGACGCCGCAGCGGTTGCCTGGGTCCCCCTCGATTTCTTGAACTCCTATGCGATCACCGCCGAGACCCATCACTTGATCGAGCGGGCCCATGCGCTGTGGACCGCCAGCCGGCTGTAGAAGCGCTGTAGAAGAACGGACATCCAACCGTATGAAACCGACGACTCCTGCTCCTGTCCCCCCCCCTGCCCCGTTTGAGCTGGGGCTTTATTCGTTTGCCGAACTGACGCCTGACCCCAAAACCGGCCGGCGGATCAGCCCTGCCGAACGTGTGCACAACCTGCAGGAGAGCATTGAGCTGGCCGATCAGGTCGGGTTGGATGTCTTTGGGCTGGGCGAACACCACCGGGTCGAATTTGTCGCCTCGGCACCCGCTGTCATTCTGGCAGCCGCCGCAGCCAGAACCCGCTCGATCCGCCTGTCTTCGGCGGTGACCGTGCTCAGCTCGGACGACCCTGTTCGCGTCTTTCAAAATTTTGCGACCCTCGACCTGATCTCGAACGGCCGTGCCGAAATCATTGCAGGACGGGGCTCGTTCATCGAATCGTTTCCGTTGTTCGGCTACAACCTGAACGACTACGATTCGCTTTTTGCCGAAAAACTGGAGCTGCTGCTTGCGCTGCGCGCAGAGGAGACCCTTTCCTGGTCAGGCCGCCACCGGCCAGCGCTGCAGACCCAAAGCATCTACCCCCGCCCTGTCCAGAAAAAGTTGCCGATCTGGGTGGCCGTCGGCGGCACGCCACAGTCGGTCGTGCGGGCTGCCACCCTGGGGCTGCCGATGGCACTGGCCATCATCGGCGGCATGCCCGAACGCTTTGCTCCTTTCTTCGACCTCTATCGGCATGCCGCCCGCCAGGCTGGCCACGACCTGGCCCAGCTGCCGCTGAGCATCAACTCGCATGGCTTTGTGGCCGACGACAGCCAACAGGCGATCGACGAGTATTACCCGGCAGCGATGACGGTGATGGGCCAGATCGGACGAGAACGGGGCTGGGCCCCGATGACCCGCCCCCAGATGGAACAGTCACGCCTGCTGCGGGGGGCCGATTTTGTGGGTACCCCCGAAGAGGTGATCGAAAAAATTCTCTTTCAACATGAAATTTTTGGCCATCAACGTCTGCTGATCCAGCTGGGGGTCGGCACGGTCGAACATCGCAAAATGATGCGGGCGATCGAACTGTTGGGCACCGTGGTCGCCCCCACGGTGCGCCAGGAAATTGCCCGGCGGCAGCAAAACCCACACCCCCTGCCCTGGCAGGCACCAGCCTGAGCCAAGCGAGTTGCACATGCAGACCTACACCACTGTCAGCGCCTGGCGCGAACTTCTGGCCCGTATTTTTAGCGGGTTCAGCGAACAAGACAACGTCAGCCCCCCCTGGCTGGTCAACCCCAGCACCCATCGCCGCCTCAAACTGGACAAGTTCTACCCCGAGATCGCCCTTGCCATCCGTTTCGTCGGGCTCACCGCACGCGGACAGGGACGCAAAAGCGACCTCGAAGAGCTGGAAAACGAAGAACGCGAGCGTGTGCGGGCAGAACTCTGCCGCACCCACGGCGTGCATCTGGCCACCTTCGACCCGGCAGAAGAGCTGGTCAAACAGGTGGACGGACTGCTCAGCGTGATGGCACGCGCCAGCCGCTCGCTGGCCCAGAGCGAACGCCCCGATCCCGAAAAGGCACGGTGGATGCCAGCCCTGGCGGCCGCCCGCAGCCGGGCCGAACAGCTGCGCAGCCGGGTCGCACGCGCCCCAGAGCAGATGCTGGAAACCCTGGCAGCCAGCTGGCGAGACCGCGATGCAGCCCTGGCCGTCCAGCTCAACCTCCCCGCCGACCCTGCCACCGAAGTGTCGTGGGTGTTGACCCCCGGCGAACGGCTGCGCCATGCCCGGTTCGGCGACGGCGTGGTCACCCGAATCGACGGCAGTGGCCCAGAGGCAACGGTGACCGTTTTGTTCGACGCCGCCCAGGAACGCACCTTCCAAGCCAACCTGCTGGCCGGAAAAATCGAAGTCCTGCCCTCCTGAACGGCTACAACAGCGCCGCCGGCAGCGCCGCGCGGCGCGGGTAGCTGCTCTGTGCCCCCGGCGATTGGACGCTGATCGCCGCAATCGCCTGGGCCCGCTCGATCGCCGCAACGATCGGCACCCCCTCTGCCAGAAAAAAGGCGAGGCTGCCCACAAACGCATCCCCTGCCCCGGTGGTGTCTACCGCCGTGACCAGAGGGGCAGCGACATGCACCTCCTGGAACTCGTCCACATAAAGACACCCTCGCTCCCCCAAGGTGATCAGCGCCGCAGCCGCCCCACGACGCCGGAGTTCCGCAGCCGCTCGACGTGCATCTTCGATCGAGTGGAC
>JAPLGY010000230.1 GCA_026389955.1 Caldilinea sp.
AATCAGCCTATTATCTGCCGGCGGTGGTCTCCGCAGTCGTCATCTCGTTTGTCTGGCTCTGGATCTACCACCCTGTCTTCGGGTTGTTCAACGCGCTGCTCAACCTGCTGGGGCAACCCGATGTGCTCTGGCTCTCCCAACGCTCGACTGCGCTACCGGCGATCCTGTTCATGACGCTGGCCGGGGGCGGCGGTGCCAGCGTCGTGCTCTATCTGGCAGCCATGGGCGCAATCCCTGCGGACCTGTACGAAGTTGCCGAGATAGATGGCGCCAACGATCGTCAAAAATTCTGGAACATCACGCTCCCCTTGCTCAAGCCAACCACCCTCTATCTGCTGGTCGTCGGTGTGATCGGCACAATTCAATTTTTTACCCCGGTCTATATCCTGACCGATGGCGGACCTGCCAATGCCACCGTCTCGCTCGGTCTGTTGATCTATCGCTACGCCTTTCGCTTCAACCGGCTCGATCTGGCGGCCACGTTGGGCATGCTGATGTTTTTGGTCACCATTCTCATCGTCTTTGCGCTCTATCGGCTCTTTTTTTCGGAGATTGAGTATTGACCATGGCCCAATCTATCGCGCCGCAGCAGCTCAGGCAGCCTGCCCCCCACAAGACCCAGCGGCTGGGCAAGGTCAGCCTCCTGCTGGCCTATGCGCTGCTCTTTGCCTGGGCCATTCTTTCGTTATTTCCCAGGTACTGGATGCTCGTGACCTCGCTCAAAGAGGGACAAAATGTCATGCGGCTGCCTCCTGAGCTGTGGCCCTCCGCCCCTTCGCTGCAAAACTACCACGCGCTCTTTCGGCGGGGGGATGTCCTGCGCTGGCTCTTCAACAGCGCCTTCATGAGCCTGGCAGTCACCGGCGGCCATGTGCTTTTTGGGGCCATGGCCGGCTATGCGTTTGCCAAAAAACTGTTCCCTGGCCGCGACATCCTCTTCTGGCTCCTGCTGGCAAGCATCATGGTGCCAGGCTGGACGACAATTATCCCACTCTATATGTTGGTGGCCAGCCTGGACTGGCTCAACACCTACCAAGGGCTGATCGTCCCTTCGCTGGCCAGTGCAGGGGCAATGTTTCTGATGAAACAGTCGATGAGCACCCTGCCCTCTGAGCTGCTGGACGCGGCCCGCATCGACGGGGCCAGTGAGCCGGGCATCTTCTGGCGCATCGTGCTCCCCCTGAGCAAACCTGGGCTGGCAGTCTTGTCGATTTTCACCTTTGTCTCCGTCTGGAACGACTTTACCTGGCCTCTGTTTATCACCAGCCAGAGCACCATGCGTACCTTCCAGGTGGGGCTCACCCTCCTCTACCAGACCGAGTACAACCATGATGCCGACTATGGGCTGTTGATGGCAGGTGCCTCGATCGCGGCCATTCCAGTCGTCGGCCTCTTTGTGTTTTTACAACGCTATTTTTTACAGGGCGTGACACTCGGCGCGCTCAAAGGTTAGGCCTTTTTCCAGACAGATCTGGCGCAGAAAGGGACTGCAATGAGAATCGGCATTGTCGATCTGGACACTTCTCACCCACAAAATTGGATCCCGATCGAACGCGAACTGGGACATGAGATCGTCGGGGTGTGGGATGGCGGGTCGGTGCACCCAGCGGCCTATGTGGCGGAGTTTGCCCGCAGCTATGCGATCCCGCACGTTTTTTCGTCTCTGGAGACCCTGGTGGCTGCGGTCGATTGTGCTGTCGTGCACAGCTGTGACTGGGACACGCACATCGACAAGGCACGGCCGTTTGTCGATGCTGGCAAGGCGGTGCTGCTCGATAAACCGCTGGCCGGCAACGTCAGCGACCTGCAGCAGATTCGTGAGTGGCGTGCACGCGGCGTGCGGATCGCCGGGGGCTCGTCGCTGCTTTTTGCCGAGGAAAGCGCGGGCTGGCTGGCCCGTCCACCTGCCGAACGGGGAGATGCCCACAGCGTGTTCTGTGGCTGTGGCGTCGACGAGTTCAACTACGGTATTCATGCCTACTCGCTGGCGATTTCACTGCTGGGCGGAGGGGTTGTCGGCGTCCAAGCTTTGAGGGCCAGCCCACAACAGCATGTGCGTCTGCGGTGGGCAGAGGGACGCAGCGCCACTGTTGTGGTCGGAGAAGCAGCAGCCTGGCTGCCCTTTTACGCCACCGTGGTCAGCGACCGCACTGTCCATCATTTCACAGCCAACGTGGCCACCCTCTACCGCCGGCTGCTCGAACAGAGCCTCCCCTATCTGGCTGGAAGCACAGACACCCCGCCGTTGCCGCTGGATCTCTGGCTGCTGCCCGAGGAATGTGCGCTGGCTGCGCAGGCCTCCCACCAACGCGGCGGACAGGAGGTGCTCCTGGAGGAACTGCCGTTCCTGCAGGTCTCCTACGCCGGCAAGCCCTTTGCAGAGAGCTACCGGCGGGCAAAATATCCGGCAGGCTGACCGCTGGGGCTGACATTTTCCTGGTGCTCACCCAGCCACGGCCACAGAGAGCCCCCAGCCACCAGGCCAGTTGTCGGCCACACCAATCAGACAGATAATAACAGCCAGCGGGCACAGGCTGGGGTGCCCACTGGGCTGGAGGGACAAAAAACACAGGAGCAGCGCCGAAGATCGCCATGTTTGGAAGCAACGACGGAACACGTGAACGGAGCCGGCGCCTTGTGCTGGAGCAGATCATGGCCCGGCGCAGCGTGTCTCGCCAGGAAATCGTGGACACCACCGGGCTGAGCAAAGCAGCTGTCTCCGAAATCGTCGCCGACCTGATGGCCAATGGGCTGGTGCACGAGACCGGGCGCCAGAGCAGCGCGGTGGGCCGGCCGCGGGTCACCTTGTCGTTCATCCCGGATGCCCGCTACCTGGTCGGCGCTGAAATCAACAACCACGAATGCCGAGCCGTTCTGACCAACCTGCATGCCGAGCCGCTGCACACAGTCACCTGCAGTGTCGGGCAGGAGGGCCTGACACCGCCAGTGCTCAGCCAGGTGCTGGCCCAGAGTGTAAATAGATTGGTGCAGGGAGTCCCTGCTGAAAAATTGATGGGGCTGGGAGTTGCCGTCCCTGGGGTGATCGACCCGACCACCAATACGGTGTTGACCTCGGTGATCCTCCCCTGGCACCACGTGGCTTTCGGCGACCTGCTGCGCAGCCAGCTCCCCTACCCCACCCTGCTCTTCTCGCGCGGCAGCGCAGCCACCTGGGGAGAGCGCTGGTACGGCATCGGACGCAGCATGGACAACATGCTGTACGTGCGCGTCGGCAGCGGGGTAGTGGCTGGCCTGGTCGTCGAAGGGCGCCCCTACTGGGGGCCCCGTTTCGGGGCCGGCGAGCTGGGGCATGTGACCGTACAGCCGGACGGTGAACTCTGTCGGTGTGGAAACCGGGGCTGTCTGGCGACTGTGGCGACCGTAGAGGCGCTGCTCCTGCGCGTGCGGCGGCGGCTGCGCGAAGAGATGGCCGACCCTTTATGGGCACAGATCGACCACCACATCGAACAGCTGGACTTTCCTACCCTGGTTGCCGCCGCAGAGGCTGGCAACGTCACCGCACGCCGGGGCATCGGCGAGGCTGCCAGATGGCTGGCGATCGCCATCTCCTCTGCAATTCATCTGCTCGATCTGCAGGTTGTGGTGATCGGCGGCCCGATCCTCCAGGCAGGTCCCCACTTCTTCGAGCCGCTGCGGGCGGAGCTGGCCCAGCGGACCATGCCTACCCATTTTCATGCCCTTCAGCTGGTGCCTTCTCAGCTGAGCGAGAACGGGCCCGCGATCGGAGCCGCCAGCCTGATGTTGCACCAGCTGATCTCCGCTCGACAACGTACCCCGTGACCCCCGCAGAGGTACGTCTGCAACCCAGGAATGCAGCCCTGCCGGCCCCAAGGATCGGCTCAAGCCCCAATCATGTTCCGTTCCCAGCCGGCGCGGGCGGGGTGTGCGGACTGCTCACTGCGTTTTTGCAGAGTCTGGGCGAGCGGGGCGGCTACAAAGCGTAGAGCCCCTGGAAAAGCTCGAGCAGCTCTGCCCGTTCTGCGCGCACATAGACCGGGATCTGCTCCAACGGCGCCTCGGCCACGACGCGTTGGCCACCTGCGTACTCGATGCCCGTCCAGGCGTCACACCAGCGCGTCCCTGCAGGAAGGTAGACTTCCCGGCTGCGGGCCTGATACCGCAGAATGGGGGCGACCAGGAGATCGGGGCCGAAGAGAAACTGATCTTCGACCGTGGCGGTCTGTGCATCTTCGGCAAAGTCAAAGAAGAGGGGTCTCATCGGCGGCACTCCGCGTGCAGAGGCCAGCTGCATCTGCTGCATGACATACGGACGCAAGCGCTCCCGGAGGAAGATCGCAGCACGAATATGGCGATAGGCGTCGCCCCCGACAGTCCAGGCTTCGTTGTTCTTGCGGTGGCCATGGGTCCGAAAAACTGGGGTGAACACCCCATATTGGTACCAGCGCACCATCAGCTCATGGAAACGATCGCTCTGGTTGTCATGCGTGACAAATCCCCCGATTTCGCTGGCCCCCCACGGAATGCCGCTCATGGCCAGATTGAGCCCTGCTTTCAGATACTCTTCCAGATGCTCGAACGAGGACATGATGTCGTGGGCGGCCGGTGCTGCGCCATACCGCTGCGAGCCAGCCCAGGAATTGCGGCAGATCGTCACCACTTCAGGTTCGCCGGCGGCCAGAAGCCCCTCATAGATGTTCTTCTGATGGGCCACGGGGAAATATCCGTGCGCCGCTTTGGCCGGGCCGATGTGATAGAGGACCTTGTCGTAGTCCTGGATTTCATGAAAATCGTCGCAGGGGTCCAGCCAGAATGTGCGGATACCCAGGTCAAAATAGTTCTCTTTCCATTTTCTCCAGAGATAGGCGGCCGCAGCCGGGTTTGTCGGATCGTACTGGTAGCGTGGCCCCCGAAAATCGACAGTGTCCCATTTGCCGTCGACCGAACCGGTGAAGAGCCCCTGCGCTTTCATCGGCGCATAATTTTCACTGCGCTCGTCGACCAGAATCCAGGGAGAGATCATGATGCGCACCCCCATCCGATCCAGCTCCTCGACCATCGCCGGGGGGTCGGGCCAGAAGGCTGGATCCAGTTTCCAGTCTCCCTCGTATTGCCAGTGCAGGAAATCGATCACGAGCACCGAAACCGGCAGGTTGAGGCGTGCAAACTCACGTGCGACGCCGACAAATTCTTCTTGTGTCTCATAACGCAGCTTGCACTGCCAGAGGCCAGAGGCCCAGTAGGGGAATTCAGGGGCGTGTCCTGAAACATCTGCGTAGTGTTCCAGAATCTCGGCATAGGAGTCGCCTGCGGTGATGTAGTAATCGATCTGCGGGCAGCCGTAGGAGACCCAACGGGTCAGATTGTGGGCCAGTTCCACCCGGCCCAAGGAGGGGTTGTTCCACAAAAAGCCATATCCTGCGCTGGAAACCAGGAAAGGGACCACATGTTTGACGTGGCGCTGGTACAGATCGATGACGCTCCCTTTGAGGTCCACCCGCCCGGTAGCGTTCAGCCCCATCCCATAGAAGCGTTCGCCCTCACGGGGTGCGAAATGAACCTCGGTATGTGCCAGCCCATCGGGGGCAGGTCGGTAGATGCGGGTGCCCGGGTTGTGGGCATGAACGACATAGTCCTGCTCGCGCAGGATCATCTCGGCTCGGTCGCCGGTATGGCGAAAAAATTGCAGATATCCCGACTGGGTAAAGATGTCCTGCACTCGGGCCGAAATTTTCCCGTTGCGGATCACGGCTGCATCTTCTGTGAGTTCGATCGTCGCCTCGCCCTCGACCGGTTCCGTCAGGGCCCAGGGGGTCTCGAGGATTTCTGGGCCGACTGTCGCGCGCACGCGCAGCCCATCTTTCCCCCAGGGCTCGATGCACAAGAGTTCGTTGCCAAGCCGGTGCACGAGCCTGTTTCCGTCCACTGTCATTCTTTCTGTTCGTTCGCTCATCGGTGCCTTCCCATCGCAATGTTGTTTGGAAAAAAGTTACTCTTTCAGCCCGGTCATCACCACGCCTTCGATGAAGTAGCGCTGGGCGAAAAAGAACAAGATCAGCACTGGAACCGTCATAATCACGGCAGCCGCCATCAAGAGATCCCACCGAGTCTGCAACAGGGCGCCGCGAAAGAGCGCCAGCCCCATTGCGACCGTGTATTTTTCGTTGGTGCTCAGGTAAAGCAGCGGGCCGATGAAATCGTTCCAGGCATTCAGAAACGTAAAAACTGCCACGGTGGCCAGTGCAGGTTTTGCCAGGGGCAAAACAATGCGTGCGTAGATGCTCAACTCGCCACAGCCGTCGATCCGGGCCGCGTCGGCCAGCTCTTGGGGAAGCGTACGAAAAAATTGGGTCAACAAGAAGATGTTGAACGCACCTCCGCCAAAAAAGGCCGGGACAATAAAGGGCAGATAGGTGTCGATCCAGCCCAGCCGGCTGAAGAGAACAAAGGTGGGCACGATCAGGATCACGCTGGGCAGCATCATGGTGCCGATCACCACGCTGAACCAAAACCTGCGGCCCCAGAATTCCAGCCGTGAAAACCCATATGCGCAGAACGATGCGGCCCACAGAATGGCAATTTCGTTCATAAGCACGATATAGAGCGTGTTGCGCACGTAGAGATGAAACGGTTTGACCACAAAAACGTCGATGTAGTTTTCGAAGTGGGGCGGGTTGGGCAGCCATTGGGGTGGGTACATGAAGACCGAGAGCTGGTCTTTCAACGAACTGCTGACCATCCAGAGAAAAGGCAGGATCATGGTCGACGCGCCCAGAATCAGCAACAGCCAGATCGCAACGCGCCCCCAGCGCCTCCGGGCTGCATGGTTGTGGGGATCCCCTGGCCAGACGCTCGGGTTGGATATTGGTTTTGAAGAGGACGTCACGATTCCCTGCCTCCGTAGTGCACCGAACCGCCGATGTATTTGAAGATGATGGCCACCAACGCCACAATGATCACGAACAGCACCCAGGAGAGCGCTGCAGCCTCCCCCATGTGGAAGTTTTTGAAGCCTGTGCGGTAGATATGGAGCACATAGAAGAGCGTGGCGTTGTCAGGCCCTCCGCCGGTGATCAGATAGCCTGCGGTAAAGACTTGAAACGATCCGATGATGCCCATGACCAGAGTAAAAAAGATGACCGGCGACATGAGCGGAATCGTGATATGACGCAGTTTGTGCCAGCGCCCAGCCCCGTCGATGTCCGCCGCTTCGTAGTAGACCTCCGGGACCCCTTGGAGGCCCGCCAGATAGATGACCATGGTCGACCCCAGCCCCCACAGGCTCACCAGAATCAGGGAGAAGAGGGCCAGGTTGGGGTCGACCAGCCAACGAACTTTGGGCAGCCCAACGGCTCGCAAGAGAATGTTCAAAAAACCAAATTCGGTGTTCAAGATCCACGCCCAGAGGATCGAGCCTGCCACGGCAGGGACCACGACAGGCAGATAGTAGAGGGTACGAAAAAAGTGGATGCCGCGCACCTTTGTGTTCATCAACAGTGCAACCGCAAACGCCAGCAGCATAGTCAGCGGCACAGAAAAGAGGGTGTAGAGGACCGTGACCTTCAAAGATTGCCAAAACAGCTCGTCGCGCAGCAGGTCGGCAAAATTTTCCAAAAAAATGAATCTGGGGGGCGTCATCATGTTCCAGTCCTGAAAGGCCATCCAGATGGCAGTCGCCGTCGGGAGGAGGAACCAGAGCAAAAAGCCGAGCAGAAACGGTGCAATAAAAAGATAGCCCATCAGGTTTCTGCGGGCTCGGTTTGTGTGCGGCAGCAGCCGCGTACGCCATCCTAGGTTGATTGGCATCGAAGGTCTCCTTGTCGGTAGGCAATCGAAACAAACTCCAGCGCCACCGGCCGGTGGCGCTGGA
>JAPLGY010000669.1 GCA_026389955.1 Caldilinea sp.
GTGCGATACATGGCCAAACCCTTCAAATAGACCTGTCAGCGAAAATTTTTTGTCACCTAAACATTCAAATTGAGAACTGCTGTGGGGGCAGATCTGTCTCTGATTGTTCAGCCCATGTTGTGGTATACTGTGGTCATATGGCATTGCTGTTGGCTGCTGCGCGCCGCTGGCGCTGGAAAGGAGCCGTGACCATGCCGTCGTCCAAAACGTCTTTTTCGCGTATTCTTTGGCTGGCTGGCCTGCTTTGGGCTTTGCTCCTGTTGGCAGCCCCCAGTCGGCCTGCTTCTGCCCAATCTTCTTTGCCCGGCAGCTGGCAGAGCAGCTGTTTCGACTGCCCCCACTTCTTTCTCGATCGAACCCCCCAGTCCGCGTTCTTTGATCCCAGCGGAACATTGCATGTTTTCTACGGCGGCGAACAGCTTTACCATGCTGCCGCCCACGACACCGGCTGGACGATCGAAGTCGTCGATGCGACGCTGGGCGCCGGCCGGTCGGCGACAGCCGCCGCTGACCCGAACGGCCAGCTCCATGTCCTCTATCTCGACGCGGCCGGCTGGCTGCGCTACGCACACCAAAACGGCACCGGCTGGCAGTCCGAAGCGATCCTGCCACTCTCGCTGGGCACACTCCCCAGCCTGGGCCTGGCTGTCGACCCGCTGGGCGTCCCCCACATCGCCTTTCGCTCCGACACAGATTCTGGGCTCTTTTATGCCGTGCGCACGACCAGCGGCTGGCAAAGCACGCAGCTCAGCACTGCGGCCGCAGCGCTCTGCCACACCGGCCTGGCCCTCGACACGGCAGGCCAGCCCCATGTCGCCTACACCACACAGACCGGCAGGCTGCACTACGCCCACGCAACCCCCGGCGGCTGGACAGACACAGAAATCGCCAGCGCCACCAGCAGCGCGGCGCTGGCGCTCGACACCCAAAACACCCCTCACATCGTCGCCGCAGACCAGGAGAATGGGGTCTCCTCCCTCGTTTATTACGTCGCCGACCAGGGGGGCTGGCGATCAGAGCGCATCGATGCACCCACCAACAGCTCCGCACAGATCGACGTGCGCTGCCCATCCCTCCGCCTCGCCAACGACGACACCCCCCACGTCGCCTATCAGCTCGATCTGACCTCAGTCATGCGTCTCCCCGGCGCGCAAATCTCCGAGGTCCGCTACGCCGTGCAGCAGCCCGACGGTTGGCAGGTTGTTGCCGGCACCCCCCCCTACAACGGAACGGCCCCAAGCCTGGCGCTTGCCCCAGACCAGAGCCCCCATGTTCTCCTGGCCGTCGCCTCGATGCAGCTCACCGACCTGCACCTGACCCCCAACGGCTGGCAGACCGACCTCGTCGACCTCGGCGGCGCCCCCACCGGCCCGTCGCTCTTCTTGGATGGCGCCAGCACCTTGCACGCCGCTGCGTTCGACCAGGGCACCCGCCAGTTTCTTTATTACCGCAGCCCGCTGTCCCCCGACGCAACCTACAGCACCCTCACCGAACGCACCGTCTTCTGGCCGTCGGCCAATACCAGCCTGCCCACCCAACAGCCGCACCTGCTGCCCCCCGGCATTCGGCTGGCCGTAGACCCGCAGCAGCAGCCACACCTGGTCAGCCGCTTTCCCGACCGCGGCAACGACCTGCTCTACCACACCCGCACCGATCTGGAGTGGGAGGTTCGCCCCGTGCTGTCCCAGGTGCCTGCAGCGCAGACCGACGACTGGGACATTGCCGTCGACAGCAGCGGACTCCTGCATGTGGCCGCCAGCAACCAGCTCGGCGTTTTTTACTTCGCATCTACCGACTTTTTTGGCTCCTCTGTCTGGCTCGACCCAGACGGCAGCCAGCCCTCCATCGCGCTGGACAGCGCACAGCACCCCACGGTCGCCTACGCCAATACCAACAGCGGCCACCCCATGCTCGCAACACTGACCGCCAGCGGTTGGTTCACCCAGCCGCTCCTGCCTACCCTGCCCATCGCCGACCTGCAGCTCGCCTTCGATGGCGCAGACAACCCTGCCCTCGCCCTGGTGCTCTCGGACACACACATCCTGCTGCTCCGTTCGACCCTGACCGGGTGGATGTCGACTACGCTGGACACTGCTACAGCCCTCAGCGGGCCCATCGACCTGGCCATCGCAGCCACCGGCGTCCCTCATGTCATTTACTACGCGCAAGCCGGCCGACAGCTCTCCTATGCGACCCTGGCCGGCGATCTTCCCGTCCGCTACCCGCTCGACACGCTGGC
>JAPLGY010000382.1 GCA_026389955.1 Caldilinea sp.
GTGAAGGGGGAGATGCCCGAACATGGCCATGGGATGCCGACTCAACCCCAGATGACCGCCGATCTGGGGGGGGGCGCGTATCGGATCGAGGGAATGCGCTTCCAGATGGGTGGCGAGTGGACCGTCACCTTCACGATCGCGGCAGACGGCGTCCAGGACAGTGTGACGTTTCACCTGAAGCTTTAGCCGCTATGCGGACCCCAGCGTGCGTTCCTTGGTTCTTGGCCGCCATCCTCTGCGTGGGGCTGCTGGTCTCCTGCGGTCCATCCAGCGACCCGGCCGGCTGGACAGACGAAGAAGTCGCTCTGCTGCGTTCGCTGTCGCTGGCTGCGCTGCCCCCACTGCCCCTAGACCCCTCCAACAGCGTCGCCGATCGGCCGGAGGCAGCTGCGCTTGGCCGACAGCTTTTTTTCGATACCCGTTTCAGCGCGGACGGCACAGTCTCCTGTGCCTCCTGCCACATGCCCGACCATTTCTTTACCGACGCTCGCCCTTTTGGCGTCGGGGTCGGGGTGATCCCGCTCAACACGATGAGTCTGGTCGGTGCCTCGTACAGCGAGTGGCAGACCTGGGATGGCAAGAACGACAGCCAGTGGTCGCAAGCTCTGATTCCGTTGGAGAACCCTTTGGAGCATGGCGGCACCCGAGCGCAGTATGCACAGGTGATCGCCGAGCACTATCGCGCCGAGTACGCTGCGCTGTTTGGCCCGCTGCCCGACCTGGCTGACCGCCAGCGGTTTCCGCTCTGGGCGGGTCCGGTCGCAGACCCGGTGGCGGCGGCGTCCTGGGCCGCTATGGCGGCAGCCGACCAGGACGCCGTCAACCGAATCTTTGCCAACATCGGCAAGTTGCTGGCCGCCTACGAACGGACGCTGCTGCCCCAGCCGGCACGGTTTGACCGCTATGTGGCCTCGCTCGACGATCCGGAGCCATCTCAGGAGGCTCCCCTCCTCAGCGACGAGGAGATCGCTGGTCTGCGCATTTTTATCGGCCAGGGAGCGTGCACCCAATGTCACAACGGGCCGCGCTTGACCAACGACGCCTTCCACAACACAGCGGTGCCTGGCGCGCCGGGTGTCCCCCTCCAGCCCGGGCGAGTCGACGGGGTGGCCAAGGTGCAGGCAGATCCCTTCAACTGTCTGGGGCCCTACAGCGACGCTGCCCCCGAACAGTGCACAGCATTGCGGTTTATGGTAACTGACCCGGCTGGGCTGGTGGGCAGCATGAAGACGCCGACGCTGCGCAACGTCGCCGAGACTGCCCCCTACATGCACACAGGCCAGTTTGCCACGCTGGCAGAGGTGGTCGAACATTACAACGGCGGCGGCTATTCGCTGCAGGGACACAACGAGCTGAAACCCCTTGGGCTCTCGCCCGAGGAAGCCAGCCAGCTTGCTGCATTTCTGCGCACACTGACCGCCGAAGCCCGCTAGATCTCCTCGCTGGCCTGTGCGGGGGGAGAGGCCCGATCGCCCTGGCTGCGGACAAAAATATGTTGGATTCGACGGCGGTCGCAGTTCCCGCCTTATCAAAACAGAGGAGTCGGTCTGTGTCCAGCCATTCCAAAATTGTCCGCCGTGTGGCCCCGCACCCCACCCCCCTCCCCTTGACCCGCACTGCGGTCGTGGTGGTAGCTCTTTATATCGGTGCCCAGATGCTGTCCGACCTGACCAGCCTCAAAATCGGCCTGATTGCCGGGCTGGCAGTCGATATGGGGACGTTCATCTACCCGATCACCTTCACCCTGCGCGATGTGGCGCACAAGACGATCGGCAAACGGCACACCCAGCTGCTGATCTGGCTGGCTGCGGCGGTCAATCTTTTTGCTGTGGCCTACTTCTGGTGGGTCGGCGGCGTGCCCGGCGACCCTGTGTGGGGGCTTGAGGCGGAATGGGAAGCCATCTTCAGCGTGAACTTGCTCGGTCGCATCGTGCTGGCCTCGATCGTCGCCGAAGTTGTCAGCGAGCTGGTCGACACCGAAGTCTACCACTGGTTTGTCACGCGCATCACCCGCCGCAGGCAGTGGGCGCGTGTGCTGGCCAGCAACAGCGTCAGCGTGCCGATCGACAACCTGATCTTTGCCGTCGGTGCCTTCGGCTGGCTCTTGCCCTGGGAGGTGGTCTGGCAGATCTTTTTGTTCAACCTGGCGGTCAAATTGGGGGTGACCCTGGCCAGCATGCCGCTGATCTATGTGGCGCGCGACCAGGAGTGGCGGGAAGAGTAGATTTTTCCGATCGGCTGTATCTGGAGTAAAATAGCGGACATGTGGGTCGAAGAATCGCAGCTGTCGACAGAAGAAATCCCAGTTTCCTCCGAAAAATCGTCCGATCTGGCGCGCCGCCGGCGGCTCCGTGTGGGGCTGACGCTCCTGCTGGCTGCAGCAGCCCTGGCGGCTGTCTTCTTCAATGTCTGGGCCAGCGGTGCCGGTTTGCTTTACCTGTATCAACAGGCGCAGACGTTTGTAACGATTTTTTTAGGAATTTTTGTCGAAGCGGTGCCTTTTCTGCTTGCAGGGTCGCTTGTCTCGGGGTTGATCGCCGTGTTTGTCGACCAATCTGCGATTGACCGCTACCTGCCCAAGCGCGCGCTGCCAGGGGCCCTGGTCGGGGCGGCGCTGGGGGTTGTTTTTCCGGTCTGTGAATGTGGTGTTGTCCCGGTGGTGCGTCGCCTGTACGAAAAAGGGCTGCCCCTTTCGATCGGCGTGGCTTTTTTGCTGGCCGCCCCAGTGGTCAACCCGATCGTGATCCTGAGCACCTACAGCGCGTTTGGGTGGGGGTCGATCTTTGTCGGCCGCGTTTTGTTCAGTTTTCTGATCGCCGTGGTGGTTGCCCTGCTCTTCAGTCGGGCCCGGCCCGACGAACTTTTGCGGCCTGTCGTCTTCCGGGCCCACCACGACGCCTGCTGCAACGCCCACAGCCATTCCCCTCCGGCCCATTCTGCCAGGGATCCTTTGCCCGGCGTGGCATTGTTGGAGCAGCGGCTGACCCGGTCCTTCAACCTGGCTGGCGACGATTTTTTGGAAATGGCCCGTTTTTTGGTGGTCGGGTCGTTGTTGGCGGCGGCGATGCAGACCGTGGTGCCGCAGAGTATGTTGTTGTCGGTCGGGCAGGGGCCGGTGGTTTCGGTCTTGGTGATGCAGGCGCTGGCGTTCATCCTGTCGGTCTGCTCGACGGTCGACGCGTTTTTGGCTCTGGCGTTTGCCGGCACCTTTACCACAGGGTCGGTGCTGGCGTTTTTGGTCTTTGGTCCGATGGTCGACATCAAAAGCTCGTTGATGTTTTTGAGCATTTTCCCGCGCCGCGCCGTCGCCTATCTGATTCTGCTGCCGCTGATGCTGGCGTTGCTGATGGGCATCGGGTGGAATTTGAACCTGGGGTGGTGACAAAAGATGGCACTGTTTACCCGTCCACGGTTTCAACAGGCGGTCAAGGCGTTGACGCTGCTCGGGCTGGCCCTCTTTCTCTACACCCGGCTGGCCGACGGCACGCTCTTTTTTTATATCAATCAACGTTTTCTGGCCTACACGGTCTTTGCGGTTGTGGCGGCGTTGCTGATCGCTGCCAGCTACCGACCAGGCGCGGCGCAGCCGGCTGCCCACAGCCATGCGAACCTGACGCTGGGAGGACTTTTTTGGGTGCTGCTGCCGATCGGGCTCGGCCTGCTCTTCCCCCCCCAGCCGCTCGGTGCGGCGGCCCTGGGAAACCGGGAATTGACCCTCATTCCCTCGCAGCGCTCTGTTTTGCCCGCTGCGGTGCGGACGGCTGCCGAAAAGAGCGCTGCCGAGCGCACGGTGCTCGACTGGCTGCACGCGTTCAGCGCCTCTTCTGACCCGGCACAAGAATTTGCGGGCCAGCCGGTCGACGTGGTCGGGTTTGTCTACCACGACCCTCGCCTGCCAGAGGGAAAGCTGCTCGTCAATCGATTTACCGTCAGCTGCTGTGTGGCCGATGCCAGCCCGGTGTCGCTGGTCGTGCAGTGGGCCGACGCGGCGACCCTGGCCAATGACAGCTGGGTGCAGGTACAAGGTGTGCTGCAGCCGGGTGCGTTCAACGGCAGGCCGCTGCCGATCGTCATGGCTCGGCGCGTGGACCGGGTGGAACAGCCGGCCCAGCCCTATCTCTATCCATGAGGCTGTCGTTGACGCTGCGATTCTGGCGCCGTCTGAGTTCGTTCGACCGTACAGTCGTCACTGCACTGGCAGCCGTGCTGGCCACGATCGGTGTGCTGGTCTGGCGGGGCGATCAGGTAGGGCTGCGTGTGGTCGCTGCGACCCCTGCCGGCACAGAGGTGTCGACCCTCACTGCGCTGCAGGTTGTCTTTGACCAGCCGATCGAAAGCACCCCAGAAGAGATCCGCCTGACCTTGGATCCACCGGTCGCCGGCCGGGTGCAGGTGGTCGGCGACCGCATTGCCTTTGTGCCTGCCGGGTTGCAGCCAGCAACCCGCTATACGGTGCAGTTGGAAGCCGGCGTGCGCGGGGTCTATGGGCGGGCGCTGGGCAGCCCGCTCCGCTGGCAATTTACAACAAGCCCGGTGCAGGTCCTTTTCACCCGCACGGAGAGCGGCCGTGAACAGCTCTTTGCAGCTCCTTTGCCTGCTGCGGCAGCCGCAACACCCTCCCCGGCCCGGCCCCTGACGGACGCGCCAGGGGGCATCTGGGACTTTGCTCTCTCGCCCGCCGATGGGCGGATTGCCTTTGCAGCGTTGACGGAAGACGGGGCCAGCGACCTCTGGCTGTTGGAGCCGGGCGGCGAACCGGAGCGGTTGCTGGACTGCGGCGGCAACTTCTGCAGCAGCCCATCCTGGTCGCACGACGGCGATCTTTTGCTGTTTTCTCAGCGCAACACCCGCGACGTTGGCACAGGAGCGGTCAACCCGCCCCGGCTGTCGATCCTGCATGTGGCCAGCGGAGAGCGGGCGCCCATCTTCAGCGACAGCCAAAAACTGGGCTTTGAGGCACGCTGGTCGTCAGACAACCAGTGGATCACCTATCTGTCGCCCGATTTTGTGGGCATCGGCGTCTACAACCTGGAAACCGGGGCAGAACGGTTTTATCCGACCCAGGCGGGGGAGCCAGCCCCCTGGCAGCCCGGTCAAATCCAGTTTTTGATGAACGAACAGCGGGCTGTCGGTGAACGCAGTGCGATTCACCTCTTTCTGGTCGACCCGGTCGCTGACACCCGCACCAACCTCAGCGGCGAAGAGGCCTTGGTGGAAGATGGGGCGGCGGTCTGGTCGCCAGATGGCCAGTGGATCGCCTTTCGCCGCAACATCACGGCTGGGCCCGGCGCCACTTTGAGCAAACAGCTCTGGGTGATGCGCAGCGACGGCAGCGCTGCCCGGAGGCTGACCTCCGACCCGGAGGTCGACCATGGCCCGCCCGCCTGGTCGTCGGACGGGCGTTCGTTGGTCTATCATCGTTTCCCGCTCAAAGGGCCTGGGATCGTCATTTCGGTCTGGCAGATCGATGTCTTCAGCGGGGTGCAGCGTCTGATCGCAACGCCTGGCCAGCGGCCCCAGTGGCTGCAGTAGCAAACAGGATGGCGAACGGTTTCATATACAGGTCCCTCGCGGACCAGAAAGAGTCATCGGGATGAATGTTCACGGCCAACATTACCGCACGATTTGGTTGAAGGCCGATGACCCGGCTGTTGTCCAAATCATCGACCAGCGAGCGCTTCCTTTTCATTTTGTGGTCGTCGACCTGAAGACGGTCGACGAGGTGGCCTTTGCCATCAAAGAAATGCTGGTGCGCGGGGCAGGGCTGATCGGAGCTACCGCCGGCTACGGGATGTATCTGGCAGCGCTGCATGCTGCACGCAGCCCGCTCTCTGCTTTCGCGGCTGAAGTCGCTGCCGCTGCTGCCCAGCTCAAGGCGACCCGACCGACTGCGGTGAACCTGGCCTGGGCAGTGGATCGCCAGCTGGCAGCGTTGGCCGCCGCGGGCAACGACCTGGAGGCGCGCGCTGCCGCTGCGTTGGCGACCGCGCACGCCATTGCCGACGAAGATGCCAGCTTTTGCCGGCAGATCGGCGAACATGGGCTTCGGTTGGTCGAAGAAATTGCCGCCCGCAAAGGTGGTGCTCCGGTCAACGTGCTGACCCACTGCAACGCTGGCTGGCTGGCGTTTGTCGACTATGGAAGTGCGACTGCGCCGATCTACGCTGCCCACGATCGGGGAATTCCAGTCCATATCTGGGTCGACGAGACGCGCCCGCGCAACCAAGGGGCGCGGCTGACTGCCTGGGAGCTGGGTCAACATGGTGTGCCCCACACGGTGATCGTCGACAACGCCGGCGGCCATCTGATGCAGCATGGCCGGGTCGACCTGGTCATCGTCGGGTCGGACCGCACCACCTACACCGGGGATGTCGCCAACAAAATCGGCACCTATCTCAAAGCCCTGGCTGCACACGACAACCAGGTTCCTTTTTATGTGGCGCTGCCGTCCAGCACGATCGACTGGGAGCTGCGCGATGGGCTGGCGGAGATCCCGATCGAAGAGCGCGAGGCCACCGAGGTTCGGAGGATGGATGGCCTGCACAGCGACGGTATCCGTGAGATTCTGATCATGCCCGAAACCAGCCGCGCGGCCAACTATGCCTTCGATGTCACGCCCTCCCGCCTGGTGACCGGGCTGATCACCGAGCGTGGCATCTGCGCGGCTTCGGCAGAAGGGGTGTTCGGCCTTTATCCAGAAAAACGTCGTGGACCTGCTAGAGACGGTTCAGCAGGGCAGCAGCGACAACCACCTGGCCGTAGCTGACGCCTCCGTCGTTGGGGGGGGTAGCGCGGTGAAGCAGCACCTGGAAGCCCTTGGCCCGCAGCCGGCTGGCCAGCTGGGTGGTTAGCCGGCGGTTTTGGAAGCAGCCTCCGCTGAGCGCGACCTGGGCGCACCCTGCTGCCTGGGCGACTGCAACCCCCATCTCCACCACTGTGTTGTGGAACCGGGCGGCAATCCGTGCCTGTTCTGCACCGCGACGCAGGTCTGCGCAGATCGCTGCAACCAGTGGTGCCCAGTCCAGTTGAGCGGGCGTTTCGGCTTCGAGCAGGGCAAGGTCGTAACAGCCTGTTTCTGTGGGGTCTGCACAGTGTTCAAGGGCCATCGCCGCCTCTCCTTCGAAGGTGGTGCGCTGCACCAACCCCAGCAGGGCGGCCACCCCGTCGAAAAGCCTGCCCATGCTCGTTGTCTGCGGCGTGTTGACCTGTCTGGCCAGCAAGGTGCCCAACAGGCGCCGTTCTGGAGGGGAAAATTCGCGCACCGGGGCCAGCCAATCCCAGTTCCATCCTGCTTCGCCGTACAGCGCCCAGAGCAAGGCCAGCGCCACCCGCCGAGGCTCGCGCACGGCAGCCTCTCCTCCTGGCAATCCAAAGGGGCGCAGATGGGCAAAACGGGTGAAGCTGGCTGCATCGCCGAGCAGGCACTCTCCTCCCCAGATTGTCCCGTCTGGCCCATACCCGGTCCCATCCCAGATCAGCCCCAGGGCGGGGGTGGCCACACCGTTGTCAGCCAGGCAGGCTGCCAGGTGTGCGTGGTGGTGTTGCACTGCGATGCGCGGGGCTGTCAGCGCGGCAGCGTGTGCCCACTGGGTCGACAGATAGTCGGGATGGAGGTCATGGGCCACGGCTGCAGGTTCCACCGCATAGAGCCGCAAAAAATCTTCGATCACACGCACAAACGCGTTGAAGGCAGCCGCAGTCTCCAAGTCGCCGATGTGCTGGCTGAGCAGGATCTGGTCGCCGATCCCCAACGCCACTGTGTTTTTGAGCTGTGCACCGGTGGCGAGGATGGTGGGCTGGAGAGCGGGTGCGGGCACAGGCAAGGGGGCATAGCCG
This sequence comes from Caldilinea sp., assembly GCA_026389955.1. The sequence goes on from JAPLGY010000382.1 coordinate 7,837, forward strand.
CGTGCGCGCCGCAGGAATTGGGGTGCATCCTCGACCAGACGGAGCACGCTGTCGTCGGCATGGCGGGCGATCGGGCGGTTGTGGAGCAAAAAACAGTCGGCGACTGCGCCCAGCCGTTCGAGGGCCTCCCACTCGTCGGTGCAGATCGGCTCGTCGGCCAGGTTGCCGCTGGTGGCGACCAGCGGGCAGTCTACCTGTTCCAGCAGCAAATGGTGCAGCGGGGTCGCCGGCAGCATCAGCCCCAGCTCAGGGGTGCCGGGTGCCACCTCCGGGGCCAGGAGGGCCTCCGGTCGGCGGGGCAGCAGCACGATCGGTGCCGCGTTGGAAGCCAGCAGAGTGGCGGCTGCAGGTTCGACGACACAGAGCGCCTCTGCCTGGGCCAGGTCACGCACCATCACGGCCAGAGGTTTGAACGGGCGCTCTTTGCGCGCCCGCAGCCGGGCCACCGTGGCTGCGTTGCGCGCATCCGCCATCAGCTGAAATCCGCCCAGTCCCTTGACGGCGACCACAGCGCCAGCCCGCAGGGCAGCCACTGCGGCGTCGAATGCCTGCTGTGCCTGGCCGTTCAACTGCCAGGAACCTACCTGGGCTGGCCAGGACGCTGACGGGAGAGGCTGCTGGGCAGAGCCGGACAGGCTGTAGAAGGCGAGCTGTGGGCCACAGGCAGGGCAGGCGTTGGGCTGGGCATGAAAACGACGGTCGAGCGGGTTGTTGTACTCTGTGAGACAGGCTGGGCAGAGCGCAAAGCCCTGCATGGTGGTGTTGGGGCGGTCGTAGGGCAGGGCCTCCAGAATGGTAAAACGAGGTCCACAGTGGGTGCAGTTGGTGAATGGGTACTGGAAGCGGCGGTTGTTGGGGTCAAAAAGCTCAGCCTGGCAGGCAGGACAGGTCGCCAGATCGGGCAGAATCAGCACAGAGGGCGCGCCGCTGCGCTCGGAGAGCCGAATCTCGAACTGGGTTGCTCCGGTTGCGGCGAGCCAGGTATGGGTCCAGTGCAGGATCCGTGCATTGGGCGGCACCTCGTTTGGCAGGCGTTGCAGGAAGATCGCCAAGCGGGCGGCAGACCCTTCTACCTCGATCAACACCCCCTGGGTGTCGTTGAGCACCCAGCCGGCCAACGCCAGTTCGGTCGCCAGCCGGTAGACGAACGGGCGAAACCCCACACCCTGGACTGCGCCGGCGATCTCGATATGCAGGCGCAGTCGATCGGGAGGTTGAACAGGCAGCGGAGAGGGGCACATCACAGGGCTGCAGGAGACGCTGCGCCAGCCGGGGCAGACGCCCGGCTGGCGCTTCTCTCAGTTCGGGTCGTATTTACAGCGCTGCCCTTTGAGGCTGTTGAAATAGATGCACAGCTCAATATAAGCAGGACGCCATTCGAGCCCATTGATCGGGCTTGGCTCCATCAAGGCAACCCGAAGGACGAAGAGCAGTACTGGTG
>JAPLGY010000209.1 GCA_026389955.1 Caldilinea sp.
TGACTACAGCCAGGTCGAGCTGCGCGTGCTGGCCCACATGGCCCAGGAACCCCTCTTGATCGAGGCATTCCTGGCCGACCAGGACATCCATGCCGTCACAGCTGCCCGACTGTTCGGCGTGCCCCTGCCCCAGGTCAGCCGCAGCCAGCGCAGCCTCGGCAAGACAATCAACTTTGCCACCATCTATGGGGTGAGCGAATTTGGGCTCAGCAGCCGCACCGAACTGACCCGCGAGCAGGCCCGCCAGTTTCTCGAACATTATTTTCAAACCTATCCCCACATCCGCACCTTTCTGGACCAGACCCTCGAACAGGCCCGCGCACAGGGGTTTGTCCAGACGCTGTTGGGACGCAAACGGTTTTTCCCAGAGCTGCAAAGTGGGCGTCTGCCCTACAACCAACGCACCGCAGTCGAACGGGCGGCCATCAACGCGCCGATCCAGGGCACAGCAGCCGACATTATGAAAATTGCGATGATCCGGCTGCACAGCCAGCTGGCAGCCGCAGGCTTTCAGGCACGCCTGCTGCTGCAAGTGCACGACGAACTTGTGCTCGAAGCCCCTCCCGACGAACTGAATGCTGTGGCAGAATTGACGCGCAAGACAATGGCCAACGCCTTCGAACTAGGGGTTCCCCTCAAGGTAGATGTGGAAATTGGCCCCAACTGGCGCGACCTGACTCCGATCTGAACAGCCCACAACACCGACGGCACATCGAACACAAAGACGCGGAAAGAGAACGACATGGTACGAGACGAAATCCAACAGACCCTCCAAAAGGCATTGGTCGCCGCCCAACAGAGAGGAGAGCTGCCAGCAGTCGAGCTGCCAGCCCTTGAAGTCCTCCGCCCCAAACAAGCCGACCACGGCGACTACAGCACCAATCTCGCCCTGGTCACCGCCGCCGCCTTGCGCAAAGCTGGCGTGGCCAGCAACCCACGCTCGATCGCCCAGTGCATCGCCGACCACCTGCCCGCCAGCGGCCCGATCGGCGCCGTCGAAATCGCCGGCCCCGGCTTTATCAATCTCCACCTTTCTGTTTCCTGGCTGCAACAACAAGTCGAGCGCGTTGTCGCCGCCGGCCCCGACTTCGGCAATCTCCACCGCGGCGGCGGCGCCCGCTGGCAGGTAGAATACCTCAGCGCCAACCCGACTGGCCCCCTCCATTACGGCGGCGCCCGCAACGGCGCGCTGGGCGACGCACTGGCCAATGTGCTCACCGCCGCCGGCTACCAGGTGCAGCGCGAATTTTATGTCAACGACGCCGGAGTTTGCAGGCCGAGCTCGCCAGGCTCGGCATCCACTACGACTGCTGGTTTCGCGAACAGTCCCTCTACGACGAGGGGCTCGTCGACCAGTTGCTCGACCGCCTGCGCAGCCAGGGAGATATCGCCCTCCGCGACGGCGCACTCTGGTTCCTCGCCACCCACTACCCAAAAGTCGACAAAGATGAGGTCGTCGTCCGCTCCAACGGCATGCCCACCTATTTTGCTTCCGATATCGCCTACCACTACCACAAATTTGTCGTGCGCGGCTTCGACCACGTCGTCAATGTCTGGGGCGTCGACCACCAAGGCCATGTCCCACGTATGGCAGCTGTCATGGCCGCCCTCGGCCTCGACCCCGCACGCCTCACCATCGTCCTGCACGGGCTGGTCAAGCTGATCCGCAACGGCCAGGAAGTCAAGCTCAGCAAACGGCGCGGCACCCTGGTCACGATTGGAGAAGTCATCGACGAGGTGGGTGCCGACGCCGTCCGCTTTAACCTGCTGGCCCGCGGCCCAGACAGCCCCATCGAGTTCGACCTCGACCTGGCTGTCACCGCCAGCAACGAGAACCCAGTCTTCTTCGTACAGTACAGCCACGCTCGCATCTGCTCGATCCTGGCCAAAGCAGAAGAGAGTCAGCTGCCCTCCCCCGATCTCTCCCGCCTCGTGCACCCTTCCGAACTGGCGCTGATCCGCAAGGTGCTCGAACTCGAGGAACAGGTCGAAGTGGCCGTCGACAAGCTCTCCCCCCACAACCTGACCCACTACGCCGTCGACCTGGCCAAGATCTTCAACAGTTTTTACCGAGACTGCAAGGTGCTCGACCCAGAACAGCCCCCGTTGAGCGCCGCCCGTCTTCAGCTGTGCCAGGCCGCCCAGATCGCCCTGGTCAAAACCTTGCGCCTGTTGGGCATCAGCGCCCCTGCATCGATGTGATCTGTTTCAAGTTTGGGAGAATATTTCCGTATGCCGAACGAATTTCGTGTCCTCGTCAGCGACGGCATGTCTGATGTCGGGCTGGCTGCGCTGCGCGCCGCCCCATATCTGCAGGTCGATGTCAAAACTGACCTCAGCCCGGCGCAGCTGCTGGCAGAGATCCCTGCCTACGATGCGCTGCTGGTTCGCAGTGCCACCCAGGTCACGGCAGAGGTGCTGCGCGCCGGCACCCGGCTGCGCGTCGTTGGACGGGCGGGTGTCGGGGTCGACAACATCGACGTCGACGCCGCAACCCAGGCCGGCATTGTGGTGGTCAACGCGCCGACCGGCAATGTTGTGGCCGCAGCCGAACACACCATTGCCCTGCTGATGGCCATGGCCCGCAATGTTGCCCAGGCCGACGCCCATGTGCGCACTGGGCTTTGGAAACGCAACCAGTTCATGGGGGTCGAGGTGCGCGGCAAACTCCTGGGCACGGTTGGGCTCGGCCGCGTCGCCCAGGAGGTCGTGCGCCGTGCCCAAGGGCTTGGCATGGCCGTGATCGCCTACGACCCGTATGTCACCGCCGAATACGCCGGCCAACGCGGCGTCGAACTGGCCGATCTCGACACCGTGGTGGCGCGCGCCGACTTTTTGACGCTGCATGTTCCGCTCACCCCCCAGACCCGCAACCTGATCGGCCGTGAACAGCTTGCCCGCATGCAGCCGACAGCCCGCCTGATCAACGTCGCGCGCGGCGGCATCGTCGACGAACAGGCGCTTGCCGAGTTTCTGCACGCCAGACGGCTGGCTGGCGCAGCCCTTGACGTCTTCGAACACGAACCGCTGGCCCTCGACAGCCCGCTGCGCAACTGCCCCCATCTCGTGCTTTCCCCTCATCTGGGCGGCAGCACCGTAGAGGCGCAGGAAAAAGTTGCCGAAGATGTCGCCCTGCAAGTGCTGGAGGTGCTCAACGACCGGCCAGCCGCCTACGCTGTCAACGCACCGATCCTCCCTCCCAAAGATCTCGAACGGCTCGTCCCGTACATTGACCTTGCCGAACGCATGGGACGCTTTATGCGTCAGCTGGGTGCCCAGGGCATGGGGGACGTCGAACTGACCGCAGAGGGAGATCTGGCCGAGTTCGACCTCAGCTACATTCGGGCGGCAGTCATCAAGGGGATGCTGGCCGATGTGCTGTCGGTGCGCGTCAATCTGGTCAACGCGTCGCTGCTGGCTGAAAAACGGGGCATGAAGCTGATCGAGCGCAAAAAACATCAGCGAGAGTTTGCATATGAAAACTTGCTGACCCTCTGCTCAACCTCGGGCACCCAACGCTGGACTGTGCGGGGCGCCATTTTCCAGGATGCGCCCCACATCGTCGCCATCGACGATCTGTGGGTCGATTTTCCAGCTGCTGGCCATGTCCTGCTCGCCCTGCACCACGACCGGCCAGGCATCATCGGCGCTGTCGGCACCCTTCTGGGCAACGCCGACGTCAACATCAGCTTCATGCATGTGGGGCGCCGCTCGCCGCGCAGCGAGGCCATCATGGCACTGGGCACCGACGAAGCAACCCCCTCCGAACTGCAAGCCCGCATCGGCGCGCTGCCCCATATCCAGTGGCTCAAAGCCATCCAATTGTAAAAACTCGGCAGGGAGGTGCTGCCACACCTCCCCCCACACTCACTGATGTTGGAGCATTCAGCGTTTTCATAGGCAATTCGTACGATACAAACATAGCATTCCAGTTGTCATTCAGGTATAATTACCGCTTATGAACAGAAACGACGTATCCCCCCCGGTGGATAGAATCAGGAGTGGGTTACGGCTTCGCTTGCTGTTGGCCGCAGCCTTGCTCTGGGGAATCCCTACGCTGGCCTGCGGCAGCTTTACCAGCCGCCC
>JAPLGY010000451.1 GCA_026389955.1 Caldilinea sp.
GCGTTTGCCCGACCCGGTCCGTGCCTGGGGCATTCGGTGGGGGCTGATCATTTCGCTGGCTGGGATGGTTTCAGGGGTGTGGATGAGCGCTGCCAATCTGTCGCCCGCCTCGCTTGCCGCTGTACGCGCCGGGCAGACGCCGACCGTGGTGGGTGCGCACAGCGTAGGGGTCGAGGATGGCGGGCCGGGTCTGCCTTTTTTGGGGTGGAGCACGACGGGCGGCGATTTGCGTGTCAGCCATTTTGTGGGCTTGCATGGGTTGCAGGTGCTGCCCTTCTGTGCTTTTCTGTTGACCCGTCCTTGGGCGGTTCGTCGTTTGGGCGGGCAGCGGCGGGCTGCACTGGTCTGGGCAGCGGGCCTGGGCTACCTGGGGGTCACGCTGCTGCTGCTTTGGCAGGCGCTGCGCGCCCAGCCCCTGCTGGCGCCCGACAGTGTGACCTGGCTGGCCGCAGCAGCGGTGGCAGCAGCGACGGCAGCAGCGACCGCCGCGGCGGTCGCTGCTGCGTGGATCGACTCGGCAGGGTGGTTCAAAGTGCCAGAGGTGGTTGGCAGGCGATGATTGGCTTTGGGAATGGATATCAGGCGGGAACCACCCGCACGAAGGAGTCGCTGTGGAAGCCAAAAAAATGATCGTGGTGTCAGGGGCGACCGGAAGGCAGGGAGGTGCGGTCATCCAGCATCTGGTGAGGGGGGGCAACCGGCGCGTTCGTGCCATCACTCGGAATGCCCGGTCTGCGCGGGCTGAGCGCTTGCGGGCGCTGGGGGTAGAGCTGATCGAGGTGAGCCTCGAAGATGCGGCGGGGTTGGCGCGTGCGCTGGAAGGAGCAGACGGGGTTTTTTCTGTGCAGAACTATTGGGAAAAAGGCGTTGGCTTTGAAGGCGAGATTCGGCAAGGAAAAAATCTGGCAGAAGCGGCGAAGAAAGCGGGAGTCAACCATTTCGTCCAATCGACCATGGCCGACGGCCAAATCCCCCTGCCTGCCGCTCTGCGCCACTTTCGCTCGAAGGCCAGGTTGGAGGAACAGATTGACGCCATTGGGCTGCCAAGAACCTTTTTGGGGACGGTCACCTTCATGGAGAATTTGATTGACCCGAAGCTTGGGGGGGAGTGGACGTTTCCGTTGATCTCCCGATTTTTGAAGCCGGATGCGCCCTATCCCATGCTGGCTGTCGACGACATCGGCGGCATTGCTGCGGCTGTCTTTGCGGATCCAGAGAAATATCTCGGTCGAAAGATCAACATAGTGAGCGACACCCCCACGATTCCCGCGATGAAGCAGATGTATCGCGAGGTCACCGGCCGCTCCCCAAAGCGGCTCCAGTTTCCGCGCTGGTTGTCGAGAATGCTCAACCATGAGTTTGCTGCCCAGTTGGAATGGCAGTCTGCGGGGGGCTGGACCTTTGGCACCGACGAGGCCGGCGCCGTTTACCCGAAACTCACCTCTTTCAGAGAATTTCTCCACAAACATCTGATCCCGGGTCGAGGAGGGCGGCCATGAAAGAATTTTTGATAAAAACGAATCTGGGGCGCATCTGTGTCGCTGTGGCTGAAGGCAATGGGGCCCCACCGGTCGTGTATTTGCATGGGATCTTTCTTGACAAGAGTCTCTGGGCGAATGTCTGTGCCCCTGCGGAAGGGCGGAGGCAAATTTTTGTCGATATGCCTGCACATGGAGGCAGTGACAGCGTGGGTTTTGACTGGAGGCTGGAGGAGTGTGTGACCATGCTTCTCCGCATCTTGGATGAGTTGGAGCTGCAGCAGTGTGTGGCTGTTGGCCATTCGTGGGGGAGCATGACGGCCTTGCGAGCGGCCCTCCAGGCTCCGGATCGGTTTCAGGCCCTCGCTCTTTTCAACACGCCCTTTCGAAGAATAAGCGGCTTTCGGCGGATAGGGTTTATCCTACAAAAACGCATGGCTGCCTTTCAGAAGTTTTACGGGGCACAGGCGGCCAGCTCTCTCTATACCAGGAGCTTCCTGGAACGGCGCCCCGAACTGGCCAGGCAGATGATAGAAGGGCTTTCGAGACGGTCGCGTGTCGAAATCGCCCGGATCCTGGAGGCCGTTCTTCTTCAACCAGAAGATTCGAGCGCGCTGTTTCAGGAGCTGCGGGTTCCAGCTTTGGCAATTGTCGGGCAGACAGATTATGTCGGAATCCCCCCGCAGATAGAGCGTGTGACCCTCCCCGGGGGGCACATCAGCCCCCATGAGGCCGAGGCGCAGACGAGAGATGCGATCCAGCGTGTGCTGGCCATGGCTTCCAGCGTTTCTCGGCCGGCCCCCTGAGGGCAGGGGGCCGGCCGGATGGTTTGCACAGAGGGCTGCCGGGAAGGCGGCGCCCCCCCGCAGCCTGTTTTTACCTGCGGCTGGCAAATTCCTGGAAGATGGCGGCGGCGAACCGGATCCCCTGGAGGTAGCGTTCGACCGGCATGTTTTCGTTGGGGGCGTGCAGGTTGTTGTCGGGTGCGCCGAAGCCGCTGAGCACTGCCGGGTGGGGAAGTGCGGTCATGATCGTGCCCTGGGTGCTCACACCCATCACCAGCGGCGGTTCACCCCAGATCTGGTGTGCTGCGGCGATCGTAGCCTGGCTGATCGCCTCTGCCACTGGGGTTTTGTAGGGGTTGCCGCGCACGGTGTGGGTCACGATCTCGACGTCGTCGAAGCCGTGGCGTGTCAGGTGGCGGCGCAGTTTTTCCAGTTGGAGAGCTGGCTCCAGGGTGGGAGGGCAGCGGAAGTCGAGCTTGGCGACGGCGCTGCTGGGGACGATCGTTTTCATTCCCTCTCCTGCATAGCCTGCGGAGAGCCCGGCGATGTTGCACGAAGCCCCATAGTGGATGGCTTTGAGCAGATCCAGGTCGTCGGCGTAGGGAAAGTCTCGGCGCACCCCCAGCTGGCTCCGCAGGGCTTGGCGGTCGAAGTGGGCCAGCTCGTTGCGCAGCCAGTGAAGGTCGTCGGCGTCGGGGGGGGCCAGGTCGTCGTACCAGCCCTCCACCAGGATGCGCCCGTCTGGGGAGAAGATCGTGGCCAGACAGTGGACGAGCCGCCAGGTGGCTGCCTGCGCCTGCAGCAGCTGGGCGCGGCCGCTCCAGAAGTCGATGCCGTGGCTGGCCACGCGCAGTTCGACCGCCAGGATCGCCTTGATGCCGAGGTGGATCTCTGGTTTGAACGAGGGGTGGTGCACCCCGCCGTCCAGCCCGATGCTGGCGTCGCAGCGGAGCAGTTCGCGGTGGTCGGCGGCCCAGGAGGCCAGATGGGGGCTGCCGACCTCTTCCTCCCCTTCACAGAAGTGAATCAGGTTGACCGGGGGGCCTCCGCGCACTTCCCGAAAGGCCTGGGCTGCCCGCACAAAGGCCAGGGCCCCAGATTTGTTGTCGGTGGCCCCGCGCGCATAGATCACGCCGTCGCGGAGGGTGGCGCTGAAGGGTGGGTCGACCCAGAGTTCCAGCGGTTCAGGTGGCTGGACGTCGTAGTGGCTGTAGCAGAGCAGGGTGCGGGCCCCCGGAACAGTGGCCGGTTCGGTGGCGTAGACGATCGACGGCGCAGCCGGGACAGGCAAAATTTGGGTGTTGGTCAGCCCGTCTGCCACCCACAGGTTGCGCAGCAGGTTGGCGCACTCGTCCAGCCCAATGTGCTGCGCGCTGATGCTGGGCTGGCGCAGCAGGGTCTGCAGTTCGGCCACCAGTTCGTCGCGGCGGGCGTCGATCCAGGCAAAAATATCGTTCATGGCAGTGTTCCTGTCGGAAGGTCGGGCGGGGTGGGCTGCAGTTGCCCGTACTCCCACAAGATCGCTGCGGCATAGCGGATGCCTTTGATATAATGTTCCAGGTCGATGCTTTCATCCGGGGCGTGCAGGTTGCAGTCGGGCTGGGCAAAGCCGGTCAGCACGGTCGGCATCCAGACATGTTTGAGGATGGTGCCTTCGGCGCTGACGCCGTTGATGACCGGGGGCGCGCCGAAGACCTGTTCGGCGGCCCGCACGATGGCCTGGCTGATCTCCTCTTTGACGCTGATCTTGTAGGGCGGTTCGGGGGTGCCCCCGCGGAGGATCAGCTCGATGTGGCCGAAACCCCGTTCGACCAGGTGGCGTCGGAGCTTTTCGATCGCCCGTGCCGGGTCGATCAGCGGGGGCAGGCGCAGGTCAAGTTTGGCGCGGGCCTCGTTGGGCACGATGGTTTTGCTGCCTGGTCCTTGGTAGCCGGCGGTCAGCCCGGCGATGTTGCAGGTCGGCTCGTAGGCGCGTGCCCGCAGCGCTTCGACCCCGTCGCGGCCCAGCGCAAACTCTGTGATTCCCCACTCGGCGCGCAGTTTGGAGAGGTCCAGGCGCGCAGCATTGGCCTCCAGCTGCTCATATTCTTCCTCGCCGAGTTCCCAGAGCCCCTCGTACCAGCCGTCGACCAGGATCCGCCGCTGGTCGTCCATCAACGTGTTGAGCGCCCGCACCAGATCCCAGGCGGGGGAGGGGAGCAGCGGTGCGTTGAGGCTATGGATGTCGGCGTTGGCCCCGCGTGCCACCAACTCCACAAAAAGCACACTTTTGAGCCCGAGGTCGATGTCGGGCACCAGGGAGCTGGGGTCGACGCCGCCGTCGAGGCAGTGCATGGCATCGGCGCGCACCAGTTCCGGGTGGGCTGCCACCAAGGGGCCCAGGTGGATCGAACCGATCTCCTCTTCGCCTTCGGTGAGAAACTTGACCCCGACAGGGAGGTCGCCGCGAGTCTGCAGCCAGGCTTTGGCTCCTTTGATAAAGGCCAGCACGCCCGACTTGTTGTCGGTGGCCCCGCGGCCCCACAGCCGTCCGCGGTCGATCACGCCGCCGTAGGGGGGGTAGCTCCACTTGTCGACCGGCTCTTCGGGCTGCACGTCGTAGTGGGCGTAGGCCAGCAGGGTTTTGCTGCTGCTGCGGCTGGGCAGGTGGCCGATCACGCAGGGGGGGCCTCCGTCGGTGGGGTAGGCGGTTGCAGGGAGCCCATCGGCGTGCATGAGTTCGACGACCTGCTGGGCACACTCTTCCAGCCCGATGTTCTGGGCACTGACGCTTTTTTGTTGGACCAGCCGCTGCAGATCGGCGATCGCCTCGTCGCGATGGGCTTCGATCCAGTCAAAGGCTGCCTGCAACTCAGGATGTACTGGGCGCATAGGGATGTCTCCTCGGTCAGATAGAAATGATTCGGTCGTCTGGTCCATGGGCGGCCAGATAGCAGCTGAGCCGTTCTGCCCCTTGTGCGGTCACGACCATGCTGTCGATAATACGGTAGCCGTCGATGCCTGGTCGGTAGATGCCCGGTTCGTTGGAGAAGACCATGCCCGGGCGGGCTGGGGTGTTGTCGCCGGGCGAAAGCCAGGGGGCCTCGTGTCCTTCCACCCCCATGCCGTGGCCGATGCGGTGGCGGATGAACTCGCCGTAGCCGGCGTCGCGCAGGCTGTTCCAGGCGGCCTCGTTGACTGTGCTGCAGGGGACGCCGGGCTGAAGCGCTGCCAGAGCTGCTGCGTCGCACGCCCAGGTTGCCTCCAGGCAGCGCCTCTGGTCTGCAGTCGGCTCGCCGACCACAAAGGTGCAGCCGCTCTCGGCGTGGTAGCCCCCTACTTTGACGCCGATTCCGACGATCAGGGTGTCGCCAGGTTGGATGGCGACCGGCCCTGGCTGGCCGTGGGGCAAGGCCCCGCGCGGGCCGGCATGGGCGGTCAGGGCAACAGCTCCCCGGTAAAAATTGACCAGATCGGCCAGCTCGCGCTTCATCCGGGCCGTCGTTTCGGCCTGCACGAGCTGCACGACATCCAGCTCGGTGATTCCGCGGCGCAACCCATCGGCAACCGCCTGGCGTGCGATCTCCAGCCCGTAGTCGGCGTAGGCGGCCGCTACCCGGGTCAGCTCGATTTCAGCAGCCGTTTTGACAAAACGCAGCCGACTGACCGTGGTATCTAAGCGCAGCCCAGCTTTGGCTGCGGCCATGGCCTGGAAGGTGCCGTAGCTGGCGGCGTCGACCCCGATGCGGCCACCCGCCAGCTGGCCCACCATCCAGACCTCGGCAGGGATTTCGCCCGGATACTCGAGGTACCAACGGATCTCCTCGATCCAGCTCTCCTGGGCATTTTCTTTTTCCAGGAAAGGGACCAGCAGGATCGGCGCGCCGTCGGCTGGCAGGTAGAGGCCGAGCGGGCGTTCGTTGGGGATGTGAAAAAAGCCGGTCGCCCACATCAGGTTGGCCGGGTTGAGCACCAACAGCCCATCCAGCCCAGCTTCTCCGGCTGCGTGCTGCAGCTGGGCGACCCGGGCGCGGTAAAAGTCGGTGCCGAGATAGACAGAGCGGGTCGGCGGTGGCGTCATGGCTGAACCTTTTTGCTGCGGCCAGCCGCAACCTGGGCTGGCTCAATTTGGATGGAGGTGGAGGAGAGCAGGTGGATCGTCGCTGTGGCCGCCCCGGCGCGCGGGCAGGCGACGCGCACGGTCAGGGA
>JAPLGY010000317.1 GCA_026389955.1 Caldilinea sp.
GAAGGGTGATGGGGCTGTCTTGGCTCGTTGGATGGCGACCTGGCTGGCCGACCGGCTGCAGGTTGCTGTGGAAGAGATCGGGATGGAGCAGCCTTTTGCCGAGATGGGGTTGACCTCGGTGATGGCTGTCAACCTGGCCCACGCTTTGGGTGCGTGGTTGGGGTGTTCGCTGCAGGCGATTTTGCTTTGGAATTTTCCGACCATTGCTGCGGTGGTGCGCCATTTGCTGACAGAAGGGCAGTCGGTGGGTGCCGTATCTGGCCAGGCTGGCAGCGCACACCGGCTGCCGGCGTCTTCTTCTGGGTCGGCGGATTCTGTTGCGCTGATCGGGATCGGCTGTCGCCTGCCGGGGGGGGCGGATACTCCTGAAAAATTTTGGCAGCTGCTGCGTGCTGGGGTTGACACGGTGGCGGAGATTCCGGCTGTGCGGTGGGAGGTGGACGCCTATTACGATCCCAGGCCGCAAGTGGCGGGCAAGATGTATGTGCGTGCCGGCAGTTTTTTAGAGGAAGTCGATCGCTTCGACGCTCAGTTTTTTGGTATTGCACCGTTGGAGGCGGCCAGCATGGACCCGCAGCAGCGGCTCTTGTTGGAAGTCAGCTGGGAAGCGTTGGAGCACGCCAATGTACTGGCGGATTCGCTGCGGGAGAGCCGCACCGGGGTCTATGTAGGGGCTTTTTGGGACGACTATTCAGCCGAACACCTGTACAACGCGGCCCCCGACCAGATTGACAGCTACCGTCTGCTGAGCCATCTGCGTGGGATGACAGCGGGGCGGCTGGCCTATGTGTTGGGGCTGCAGGGGCCTGCCATGCAGGTGGACACGGCCTGCTCTTCGTCGTTGTTGGCGGTGCATCTGGCTTGCCAGTCGCTGCGTGTCGGGGAGTGTGATCTGGCGCTGGCTGGCGGGGTCAGCTTGCTGTTGGGGCCGGAACAGCTGGTTGGGCTTTGTCAGATGGGGGCTGTTTCGGCGGATGGGCGATGCAAGACCTTTGCGGCAGGGGCCGATGGATTTGGAGTCGGCGAAGGGGCTGGCATGGTGGTTTTGAAGCGTCTGGCGGATGCAGAGCGCGACGGAGACCGGGTGCTGGCGGTGATTCGTGGTTCTGCGGTCAATCATGACGGGGCCAGCAACGGGCTGACGGCACCGAACGGGCGTGCTCAGGAGGCGATGTTGCGCCAGGCGTTGGAGGACGCCCATCTGCAGCCTGCGCAGATCCAGTATGTTGAAACGCATGGCACGGGCACCGTGCTGGGGGATCCGATCGAGGTGCAGGCGCTTCTCCAGGTGTTGGGTGCAGGGCGGACCCAGCCTCTCTGGCTGGGGTCGGTCAAAAGCAACATTGGCCACCTGTCGGCGGCTGCGGGGATTGCTGCGTTGATCAAGGTGGTGCTTTCGTTGCAGGCGGGCGAGATTCCGCCCAATCTTCACTTTGACAGACCGAACCCTCACATTCCCTGGGAGCGTGCGCTGCTGGCTGTGCCGGTCGTTCCGGTGGAGTGGCCGCCAGCAGAGCGGCGTCTGGCAGGGGTCAGCAGTTTTGGGTTGACTGGCACCAATGTGCATCTGATTGTGGAAGCGCCGCCTGTCTTTGAACTGCCGGTGAGGGACGAGCCACGTCCCTGTCAGCTGTTGACACTGTCGGCGCGCAGCGAGGAGGCGTTGGCCGCTCAAATCGAGCGGATGGAGCAGGTTTTGGAATTGCCGCCGGCCCACCAGTCGAGCCAGAGCTGGCTGGCGGATCTGTGTTACACCGCAGCCACCCGTCGGACCCACTGGAATTACCGGCTGGGGGTTGTTGCGGCCGACCTGGACGGCATGCGTGCCAGGCTGCGCCAGGCGCGCGATGGGGGCGAGGTACCGGGTGTTGTCCGCAGCAGGCGGGGAGAGACGCCCCCGCGTGTGGCGTTTCTGTTTGCCGGGCAAGGCCCGCAGTATGCCGGTATGGGGCATCAGCTGTACACCACAGAGCCTCTGTTTCGGCAGATCCTGCAGCAGTGTGACGCTTTTTTGCGGGGGTGGTTGGAGCGGCCGCTGTTGGAGGTCTTGTATGGGCTTGACCCGGCAGTGTCCGACTCGCTGTTGAATGCAGCGACCTATGCCCAGCCGGCGCTGTTTGCGGTGGAATATGCGTTGGCTTCGCTCTGGCGTTCCTGGGGGATCGAGCCGGCGGCGGTGCTGGGGCATAGCCTGGGCGAGTACGCTGCTGCGTGTGTGGCGGGGGTCTTCTCGCTGGAAGATGGCTTGAAACTGGTGGCGACCCGCGGGCGGTTGATGCAGGAGGTGGCTCCTCAGGGGCAGATGGTGGCTGTGCTGGGGGGGGAAGCCGACGTCCGGCGTGTCCTGGCTCCGTATGCGCGGTCGGTTGCTCTGGCGGCGATCAACACGCCGCAAAATTTGGTGATAGCGGGGGATATTTCTGCGATTCAAGATTCGGTCTGTGCGTTGCAGCAGGCCGGCATTGCCACGCGGCCGCTGAAAATTTATGTGGCTTCTCATTCGCCGTTGATGGAGCCGATTTTGGATGAATTGATGGCTGTGGCCAAAACGGTGCGGTATCGGCGTCCGCAGCTGCCGGTGGTTTCGAATGTCACCGGTCATCTGGCTGAGGAGAGGCTGGCGACGCCGGCGTATTGGCGTCAGCATCTGCGCGAGCCGGTGCAGTTTGCGCGGGGGATGGAGACGTTGGCTGGGTTGGGGATCGACGTGCTGGTGGAAAGTGGCCCCAAGGCAACGTTGCTGGGGCTTGGCGAGCAGTGTCTGCCGGCGGATCCGGGTCGTCTGTGGTTGCGCAGCATTCAGCCCAAACAGGAAGAATGGCAGCAGATGTTGGAGAGTCTGGCGCTGCTGCATGGGCGTGGCGCTGCGGTGGACTGGCACGGCTTCGACCGTGCGGGGGGGCGTGTCCCGGTCACCCTGCCGCGCTATCCGTTCCAGCGTCAGCGGTACTGGTTGGACGACACCCGCCATTCTGCTGCCAAACCTGCTGCCAAACCTGCTGTCGAGCCGGTGTCGACCGAGCTGGTGGCTGGGGGGCATCCGCTGTTGGGGCGGCAGGTTGCTTCGGTATTGGCTGCGCGCAGCCGGGAGATCCTCTTTGAGAGCCGGATCGATCTGGCGGTGTTGCCCTATCTGGCTGATCACACGCTGGTGGAGCAGAAGATTTTGCCAGGGGCAGGGTATTGGGAGATGGTGTTGGCGGCGGCTGGGGAGCTTGGGTTGCCGGCGGTGCTGGCAGAGTGCACGCTCCAGCAGGGGTTGTTTTTTCCTTTCTGGGAAGGGATGGAGGGGGCTGCCGTCACGGTGCAGCTGGTGTTGACGCCGGCGGCGGACGGGTATCAGTGGCAGGTTTACAGCCTGGCAGCGGGCTCCAC
>JAPLGY010000582.1 GCA_026389955.1 Caldilinea sp.
GAGAACAATATGATTGGGGGAGGTAAGCGTCTGCTGCACCTGGCCGGCAACATCGCGCAGGTGGAGCGTGAGTTGTCCCCGCATCTCCAGGTTTTCAGCCATTTTCATTGTGCACTGCTCCTTCTACGCAAAACCATTGAGTGAATCGTAACCCATATAATCAAAGGCACCCGCCAGAACCAGGTGATCTTCCATTGCATGATGGATGGCAGCCATCGGCGTCTCTTGGGTGGGGAGTGTTAATTCAGGGGATGGAGCCAGTTCACCCACGTCGTGAACGTCGGTGAATCTCTGTTCATAGCTGATGGTGGCAAAGACGCCTGCAGCGCGCACCTTGTCGATAATGCTTTGAATCTGGTTGCGCGGGTGTGCCGCAGGATCAGCGACATCGGCTGGGAAGTCGCCAAGATCCCACGGGATGCTCACCCGGAAGCGACCGGGGGTGATCTGCATCATGCTGATCTCGATTGTCAGCGATATCTGAGATACTTCAGCGAACTGGAGATGATCGAGCACGCCCCGATCGAACATCGAGCCATCAAAGACACTTTCGTCCAACACACCGCGCGTTGCCAGCTCAGAACCCAGACTCCAGGCATTGACCAGGGTCGACTGGCCGAAACAGGTCTCATCGAAGATGCCGCGCGTGGCAAACTGTGCTTCAGCATCCTCAGCATCAGCAAACATTGCCAGATCGTAGAGGGTGGAATCGGAGCGACCTGTGCGTAGTGCCGTCATCGCTTCGATTTCGAGCAGCGAAGTACCAGGGGGCAGCCCCAACATTTCACCTGCAAACTCGACCGGGACGCCGTTCACCCGCATCCCCCACTCGCTGGAGAGAGCAAGGCAGTCGCCTTCACTCAGGGCGCCGTCATAGAAGAGATGCTGCCCGGTCGTACGGTTGATGATCGACCAGTGCGTGAGTGTAATAAAGGACAGCGCCGGGTTACGCAGGTGCACGGTGAATTGAATGTCAGGGAACGCGTCGGTCAGGTTTGGGTTCTCGACGACGATACGCGTTCGCGGGTTGTCGTCGACAAAACGGCTGAAAGGCTGCACATCTGCATAGTGTACGGTCTTCCGAAAAGGGTCAAACTCCTCCACTCGGATGCGTTCGCGCTGGCGGTAGGCAGTGGGGGTGTCATCAACAATGCCCAGATTGGCGGCAACCAGCGCAATAATACCGTCACGCGTGGATGCGCCCCGGCGCAGCACCTGGATCAGCCCGCGCAGCCGCTCCTGGTAGGGGGTATAGCTCTTTTCGATCGCCGTCGGAAATGCATTCTCCAGCACCAGGCGGTTGAGCCAGCTACGGTCATTACGATACTGCTGGCGCAGCCTTGGATAGTCGTCTGCCAGATCGGGAAACCAGGCTGGCCGGAACAGTTCCTCGCCATCGAGCAGATGATTGAACTCGACCAGGAGCTCGGTTCGCAGCTCTTCAAGGGCAGGGATCTGGCGCGGTTTCAAGCCCCAGGGACGCGTTGCCGCATCGTAGGGGAAAATCTGCTCCAACAATAGCCGATTGAGTCGTACCAGATCGTCGCCTGCGGGCAGTGGGATCGCTTCTGTTGCATCCAGATAGGCGAGCAGGCTCGTGCGCATGGCGGGGTCGGCTTCAGCGGCGTAGCGTTCGCGCAGAAAGTCAGGATAGATGCCGCGCAGCAGCAGCCTGGCTGTCGGGCTCAACTTCTGTTGTTCGAATTCATCGGCATGCTTGCGGTAGAGCGCAGCGTTGCGCAGAACCAGCTGATTCAGATCGTCAGCCATTGCCTTTGCCAGCGCAGGAGGGAGCGCGCCAGCACCGCTGTAGGCGTTGAGCATCCGGCGTGTGGAAACGGTAAGCTGCCTGCGGAGATAGGTAGCCACTGTCGGTTTGTCAGACCACTCGAAAAACAGGCTGTCCGTGCTGCCAGGGAGGGTCGATCGTCCAAGCAGCAACGCTACTGCAAAGCCAGGTTGTATCTCGTCTGGCTGAAACCAGGCGTTCTCTACGGTATAGCAGGCGAGCAGTGCACGGGTGGACGGCTGCAGGCGCGTCAGCAGATATGCTGGACATGTTCCTGTCTCAGCGTTTGCCGCTGCTGTCAGGTGTGTCGCAAGCCGCCGCACCTGCAGTGAGCGCGCACTGAAGCGCGGGGTCATCTTGACAAGTTCGGTGGTGCCGCCAATACTCTCCAGGTAGAGCGCAAAGATTTTATCCAGATCGCCGCGCTGTTCCATCGGTGCGGTGTAGCCGCGTGAGCCAACGTTATCGGCTGTTTCGACATGGTGTGCACGCAGCACGCGCAGGGTGTCGATTTCACTGCGCTCCAGTGTGCGCCCGAACGTTTCGACCAACGAAGACAGCAGGTTGTTTGCTGTCTCCTCCTGCATTGTATAAAAATGCGGAAGTCGCTGAAGAATGGCGTGGGTGATACCCGTTGGTCTGTCCATAGTCTACTGTTGAACCTCAATCGCAAACCACGGTTCAGGAGACAGGAAGAGTTTTTCGCCAGTCAGAATCTTGAGCTTGTTCCCATCGGTGCGCCCTGGCACTTCGCTGCGCTGGCCGTGGTGCAGTTTCAGCAGGTGGAGTGTGGTCGGATTCAGTGCTACCTGTCCATGTGCCAGAATGACAGAGCGGAACTCGTCAAGGTCAAGCTCCTGGTCAGGATGCAATGTTTCCAGGTAATTGGCAATATCTGTGCGCAGGGCGTAGAGGGCGTGCTCTTTTTCGGCTGCGGTCACGCGCGCAGGCATTGTCAGCTGCAGCCTGCCTGCTAATTCCAGCCGGTCTGTGTAGACGAAGAG
>JAPLGY010000557.1 GCA_026389955.1 Caldilinea sp.
ATCGACCCCACAGTACACTGGGATCTGAATCCTCTTCTCCAATCCAACGTGCGATATCTTTTTTGATGTAAGCGTCCTCCTGGCGCTTTCCTAAGCAACTACGGCACAGAGAATCGGTACCGGTCTCGGTCTCACCATATCCGACACCACAAGCTGAACAATAACGAAACAAAGGATGTGTCACTGAAATCACAGGATCTCTGAAGCAACTTTTGTGTAACCGGAGCCTATGACGTAATAACATCAGCTCAACTTGAACGTCTTCTCGATTCTGTGGTATGTCTACCATTGCGCCAGTGATGGTTGCACCATGTGTCGTCGTTTGGTATAGATGTTGTACGGCTTCTATTCGCTCATTGGCAATTGTGCTGTCTACCACAAACAGCCCCGAACCTCCATTAGCGTATACAACTTCACCACCCATAAGTTCCGGCATCAGCTGACGATTGAGCTTGTCTAGAATTGCGCTGGCGCCTCGAATTTCTTTGAGGGAAGAGCTGCGAAATATATACCTTTTGATTCTGTCGGTATCCAGTGCAACCAGCGCTTTTGGCATACAGATCTCCTTGTTGTCGTCAAGATTGTTTCTCTCATTTTTTGCTGCTCTGTTGTTCTATGTCGTCTGACATAACCGTCCCATGCGATGCGGAAAATCGACGAATTTGTCACATAGCACGCGATCGCTCAACGAGGATGGCCCGTTCTTTTCTGACCGCAGTGTCACTTGGCCAGGACGACGTTCGGTGGGACCTGCGAAATGGCGACGCGTGGCGACAAGCACAGCGTTTGTTTTTAGCTGCCGCGTTCTGGGCACACACCTGTCACGTCTAGGGAGCGTACACACGACTGCACAACGCCAATCGGCCTTGCGCCTGATCCGATCGATTTATCAAGCCGGTACAGCAGTAGCACCAAACAACACTTTGGGGCCTGTAACGAGAAATGGCGATCTCCGGGGCGCCCATCCCCTACAGCATAAAAATCAAGTTTATCCGGCGTCTGCACACAGCATACCAGAAAAATCTACGCCTGGCAACCTTTTCGCGTTTTTTTGGAGCCTGAATTTTCCTCTCCCATTCCACAGCGCTCTTCCCGCTGCAGCTCCTACACGGACGCAGGAAGCAGCCAGATCCGCTGGGGGGGCAACTGGATCCAGATCACCGACCCGGCAGGATAACAGCCATCGGCTGGGCCGTGGACACGCCACTGCTGCCCCTCTACGTCCAGCAGCAGCTGCATGTACGTCCCCATGTAGACCGCAGCCAGAACTTGCGCCCGCAGGCTGTTTTCGACCTGGGTGTCCGCAATCCGCACCTCCTCGGGCCGAACCGTCAGCAGATACTCGCCATCCGGGTGCTCCCTACCGCCGCCAACCACAAGAGGACTCCCCCCACAGACAATGCGCTCCCCCTCTTTTCTGCCATGCAGAAAGTTTTCGTTGCGGAAGAAGCGGGCAATCCGCGCACTGCGCGGGCGCTCATAAAATGCACGAGGCCTGTCAAACTGCTGAAGCACACCGTCAAACAGCAGCGCAATACGGTCTGCCAGCATGACTGCCTCTTCCTGGTCGTGGGTGACAAAAATGGCTGTCATCTTCAACGCCTGTTGTAGCGAACGGATCAGCTCGCGCATCTCCAGGCGCAAGTTTGCATCCAGATTGGCCAGAGGTTCGTCGAGCAGCAACACCGCAGGATGCACGATCAGCCCGCGCGCCAGCGCCACCCGCTGCTGTTGCCCACCAGAGAGCTCGTGCGCCCTGCGCTGCTCGAAACCAGGCAGGCGGACCAGCTCCAACATCTCCTGAACCCGAACACGGATCTCCTTCTGCCGCAGCCCCCGCATGCGCAAGCCAAAGCCGACGTTTTCACCGACCGTCATGTGGGGAAAAAGCAGATGTTTTTGAAAAACCAGCACCGCCCCCCGCCGCTCGGCCGGCACGGCAAGCACCGAGCGGTCGCCAAACCGGATGTCGCCGGCCGTAGGGGACAAAAGCCCGGCGATCATGCGCAGCGTGGTGCTCTTCCCACAGCCGGATGGACCCAACAACGCCACCAGCTCCCCCGCAGCGATCTCCAGATTTAAATCGTTCACCGCAACGACATTTCCAAAGCGACGCGTCAGATTCTGGAGGACAACGGCAGTCATGAACAATCCTTTGTGACACTCCGCAAGGGCTAAAGCCCCGCGGCTTCTTGGGTCAGGGGCGGCCCAAGCCGCCCAGAACAGATGGCCCTTTCGCCAACGAACGGGCCGTGAACCCCAAGGCCAGCAGCGCCGGCGCCACAAATACCAGGCTGATCGCCGCCGCCGTCGCATTGTTGGAGCCGCCAATCAACGGAAACAAAAGCATCGACAGCGTGATCACCCGGCCTCCCCCGATCAACAGGGTCGTGACATACTGGCTCCAGGAGATCAGAAAGGTAAAAAGCGTCGCCACCAGCAGACCGGGCAGAATGGCCGGCAGGGTGACAAACCAAAAGACGCGCACAGCATTCGCCCCCAAGGTGCGCGCCGTCTCCTCCAAGGCTGTATCGTAGTTGGCAAAGACACTGACCATCACCAAAATCATGTAGGGCACAGCAGGGATCAGATGGACCAACACCACCCC
Source organism: Caldilinea sp. (assembly GCA_026389955.1). Next base: position 2,609 of record JAPLGY010000557.1, read on the forward strand.
CAACGAGGTGTCTGCAACACGCAGACGAATGAAGACCAGATGAATCCCCAT
>JAPLGY010000252.1 GCA_026389955.1 Caldilinea sp.
AGCGGCAGCACCATTGGGCGTCGGCCGATCTCGCGCGCTGCAAAATTGCCCAGCGCGTCCTTGATCTTATTTTCCAGCACCGAGGTTGGCGCTTTCTTTTTGACCACTTTGGAAACCGCCTCCTGTGCCCGGCGAATCAGATCTTCCTGTTCACGCATATAGACAAAGCCACGGCTGATGATCTCTGGGCCATAGATAATTTCGCCGTCGAACTCGTCGACCGCCACAATGCAGACGATAAACCCTTCCTGGCTCAGCTGGCGCCGGTCACGCAGCACCACGTTGCCGATATCGCCTACGCCGAGCCCGTCGACATAGACGTGGCCGGCCTCCAGCTTTTCCCCCCGGCGTCCGACGATGGTGCCTTTGCCGTCGAAGTTGCCAAACTCCACAGTATCTCCGTCTTCGACCACAAAGATCCGTTCCTTGGGCACGCCCCAGCGTTCGACCAGTCTCGAATGCAGCACCAGGTGGCGGTATTCGCCGTGGACCGGGATGAAATGCTGCGGGCGGGTCAGGTCGAGCATGCGCAGATAATCTGCCTGCCCGCCGTGGCCGCTGACGTGCACGCTGCCCAGTTCGTGGTAGAGCACATTGGCGCCTTGGCGGAAGAGATTGTCCACGGTGCGGTTGAAGAGCTCTTCGTTGCCCGGGATCGGCGTGGCGCTCAACACCACAGTATCCCCGGCACGCAGCACCAGCTGGCGGTGGTCTCCCATGCTCATGCGCACCATCGCGCTGGTGGGTTCTCCCTGGCTGCCGGTCGCTACGATCACCACCTCGTGGCCTGGCAGCGACTCCATTTCGCCGGCGGTCAGCAGCTCGTCCTCTTTGATGTTCAGGTAGCCAAGTTTGATGGCGATGCGCACGTTGTTGACCATGCTGCGCCCGATCACCCCCAGCCGTCGGCCATGCCGTCGAGCCACGTTGATCACCTGCTGTACGCGGCCGAGATTGGAGGCGAATGTAGCCAGCAGGAGACGTCCTTCGGCCTGGCTCATCACCTCTTCGAGCATGGTCTCCACAGTGGCTTCGCTCTCTGTTGTTCCGCTGCGTTCGGCGTTTGTGCTGTCTGCCATCAGGAGCAGCACGCCTGCGTCCCCCCACTTTTTCAGCTTGTGTTCTTCGGTGGGGCGTCCGTCCACCGGGGTCGGGTCAAAACGATAGTCGCTGGTGTGGATGACCCGGCCGGCCGGGGTCAACACAGCCACCCCGACACTGTCGGGAAAACTGTGTGTGGTGTGAAAAAACTCGACGGTAAAGGGGCCCAGCTCGATCACGGTGTCGGCGGTGATAACATGCAGGTCGGCTTCTGCCAGCAATTTTTGTTCGCGCAGCTTGACTTCGAGCAGCCCCTGTGTCAGGGCGGTCGCGTAGATCGGGGCCCGCAGCCCCTGTTCCACAAAATAGGAGAGCGCGCCGATGTGATCTTCGTGGCCGTGGGTCAGCACAATCCCGCGCACCTGTTCTGGCCGTTCCAGCACGTAAGAGGCATCTGGGATCACGATGTCGATGCCATGCATATCGCTGGTCGGAAACATCAGCCCCGCGTCGATGACCAGCAGATTGCTGCCAGCTTCCAGAACCAGCATATTTTTACCGATTTCGCCGACGCCTCCCAAGGGGATGACGCGCAGCAAAGGGGCGGTCTGTTCCGCCGCCTTATTTTCTTGTCTTGCCATAGTTTCCAAAACTCCTCAATTGACCTCTTGTGGTCCTGTAAGATTCAAAGTTTCTATCATACGAAACAGGCGGGCGACCCGGCGCTGCCTGTGTGCGTCGCATTAGAATGGATCCAGTATACCACCTTTGATGCCCATTCCAGAATTAGAATTTGGCAATACATAACAGAACCGGCTCTGGTGGACAAGTCTATACAAGAGTTGGCAGATTTTTTGCAGATCAGACAATTCCAGCTAACATCTGCAGGAGCGATCGGTGTTCCAAGGGAGTGGTATGCAATCGAAAATTCTTGTTGTAGACGACGAGCCCAACATTGTCGAATTGAACTGCATGTATCTGGAGAGGGCAGGGTACCAGGTGGTGACCGCCCGTACGGGTTCGGCGGCGCTGGACTGTTTTGCGGCGGAGAGCCCTGACCTGATTGTGCTCGACCTGATGTTGCCAGGCAGCGACGGTTGGACTGTCTGCCGTGAAGTGCGTCGGCGCTCGCAGACCCCGATCATCATGCTCACAGCTCGCACCGAAGAGCTCGACCGGATTTTGGGGCTGGAGCTGGGCGCCGACGATTATGTGACCAAACCGTACAACCCGCGTGAGTTGGTGGCGAGGGTGCGTGCTGTGCTGCGCCGCACCCAGTCTGTGCCTGACTCTGGCGAAAACAGCCCGCCTTTGCAGCTGGGCAACCTGACCTTGGACCCTGCACGGCGGATGCTCTGGATCGACCAGGAGTCCGTCAGCCTGCGCACCAAAGAATTCGACCTGCTGCAGCATCTGCTAGAACATCAGAGCATTGTCTTCAGCCGCGAGCAGCTGTTGAGTCAGGTCTGGGGCTACGACTTTGCCGGGGAGACACGCACGGTCGATGTGCACATCGCGGCTTTGCGCAGGGAGTTGCGCGCCAGCACCGTCAATTTAGAGACGGTCTGGGGAATCGGCTATCGGCTGGTGGGGCCACAGCCCGACAGGCCAGTGTAACCGATGATGAAGCGTGTTCTGCGTCGTCTGTTCGACACGCTGCAAAATCGACTGCTCTTCACCCACATGGTGGTGGCGGTAGCTGTGCTGGGGGTGGCCATTTTGCTTCTGCTGGCGTTGCAGGCGCCGTTGCGCACCGAGTCCATGCTGCAGCGGATGGCCGAATGGCTGCTGCCGACGGTCACGCTGGCGCGCAGCAACTTTGCCAGCCTGGCTGTGGCCACCGACCCCGAGAGTGCGCGCCGCTTTTTTGACTTTTTGTACAGCCAGGCCAGTGCGCAGAATGTCCGTATTTTGCTGGTGGCACAGCCCGACGGCAGGATTTTGTTTGACAGTGTCGAGCAGGCGGTTGGGCTGCGTTGGGAACCAGTCAGCAGTTCGCCCTACGAGCGGCTGCCCCACCGGATGCGGGGGGGCGGCCGGATGGGCATGATGGCCGAGGTGGTGCGCGGCGCTGCCTTGTTGGAGGGACAGGATTGGCACTATGTTTCGACCCTGCTGTTGGCAG
>JAPLGY010000597.1 GCA_026389955.1 Caldilinea sp.
CTTTCGGAAGGTCGGCGTTGCCGGTGCCCAGGGGCACGGTAGTGCCGCCAAGCATTCGGTCCTTCACATGAACATTGACCACGCGCTCGCCGTACGCGGCAAATTCATCCACCGGGTCAAAGCCGAGCGCCGCACTGTTGCCGATGTCGTAATTGACCCCGAAGCCAACGCCCGGCAAGCGCGCAATGAAGCGCGCCAGTTCAGAAGGCACAAAATCACACTCGAAGATCATGCGCAATGAGAGATTGGCAAACAGACCGGAATGGGCCAGCATGAATTCCACCACCGCATCTTCCTGCACCCGACTGGCAAGCCCGCCGTTATCCACCAGCGGCACCACGATCATTTCAATACCGACGGCGTGGCACGCCCGGGCAACCGCTAGGAAATCCCGCTCAAGGTCAACGCGCTCCTGCCCTTGCGCCTTCCAGAACGGCGCCTGCAAGAAGCAGTCGCCCGTCAAGGATGGCAGGCTCATGTCATGGCGCGCACAAAGATCACGAATCTCCTGTTGGCCCTGCGGCGTCAGCAGGGGGTTCTCGTACAGGCGCTCCTGATCGAGCGTCCACTCCATCATGCGAAACCCGAGCCGCTCGGCGACGGGAAACTCGGACCGCCAGTGGTCCCAAGGGAAGGCCTGGATCTTGCCGTTCACCAAGGGACAAAGTCTCCCCTGCATGAAACCGATGGCACTACCCATTGGTCAGTCTCATCATCATGTTGGACGTACTTTTTTTTGCCACGAGTTGCGCGACATAACGCTCGTTCAAGGCTTTCATTTCCTGGGTCAGCCAGCCGGACAATTCCTTGTCTCGCCCGCGAAGATTGATCTCACTGAGCCCCACAAGACAGTTCGCCTGGGGGCCGTCATTCATAATCCAGTGCAGGTGGTTCAGCAGGTTGTAGTCCTGGGTGAACCCGATGTGCACCTGATCGCCGGCAAAGCCTGCACTCCGCGCCACCTGCCGCAGAGAAGCCTCAGTGAAGTAGTGCACGTGTGCCAGGTGATAGAAAAACTTCCGGTAGGTCGGCACATCCCAGATGGACAAAAGCGGATCCCTGAGGTTGGGAACCTCGACAAATAGGGTACCGCCCGGACGCGCTGCCGTCTTTAATGTCTTGAGGAATACGATCGGGTCTTCCACATGCTCCATGACCTGGAAAGCACAGACAATGTCGTAACATTCGCCGGCGAAAATGGATTTCTCAAGATACTCGGCTTCTGCTTTGATGCCATGAAACTCCTGTAGGAATTTGCAGCAGACCGTGTCGAGCTCGATGGCGTTGACTTTTGCGACCTTGTCCTTGACATGTACCAGAAACTGCCCCGCAGATGCGCCAACCTCCAACAGATGCGTATCCGGTTGCAGCAAGGGTCCGATATCTCTCAGGCGATCAAACTGGAAATTGCGATAGACATCAAAGAGCTCGCGCGCATTCGTTGCCGCAGCCTCAGCATTGTGCGAGTACTCTTGACGGTATTGCTCTGCATAGTAGGTCTTGGCATCCTGCACCTGGTTTTCTGCAAGAAAACCATGGTCACATGCAGCACAGTAGTAAACGCTGCCATCACCACGTCGAACCTTGTCGGCGATAACGTTGCCTGTTTGTCCCCTGCACAGCGGGCAATTGACGCTCTGAATCATGCTGGCATTCAACTTTTTAGTGGTCGTTGCGACGAAACAAGATATTGCGCTCCCGAATATTAAGCGCATCAAATGCCGAAGGAAAGTAATCCGGAACGCTGGTCACGGTGGAAAGCACCTGGCGATACATTGGAGCTAATTGCTCTGCCAGACGTTTTTCAGGCGACAACTGCAGAACCGCCTCGCCGGCATAGCCCGAGGGCGTATATATTTTTTGAGTGACAAACACCGATTCAGTGAGCGCGTCTGGGCTGTAATGACGAGCAATGTAGAGCAAGCCAGGATGGCACTCCTTACTGAGCCGATGAACAAAGGTTTTCCATTGAGGGATGTAGTGAAGCACGCTGCTCATGAACAAAATGT
>JAPLGY010000674.1 GCA_026389955.1 Caldilinea sp.
AGCAGCCGGCCTTCCAGGATGACACCGGTCGCCAGCCCTGTGCCGATGCTGATGTAGGCCAGGTCCTGCTCTCCAGCCGGATTGTCGAAACGATAGACGCCCAGGGTGGCCACGCGCACATCGTTGTCGATCACGCAGGGAACGCCGAAGCGGGCGACCAGCCGGTCGACCAGCGGGTAGTCGTACCAGTGCAGGTTGACGGCGATGCGCACAATGCCGCGGAGCGTGTCCTGCTGTCCTGGAATTCCAAGTCCGATGGCCGCCAGCGAGCGGCTGGGGTCTGTGTCCAGTGCCAGCGTCTGCTGGATCGCCGCTACAATGCTGAGCAGCGTGGCGTCGGGGCTGCTGAGGTCGGTCGCTACGGTCAGCTCGCCGTGCGGCCGCAGCAGTTCATCGAGCAGGACGGTTGAGACCGTGGTGCCCCCTACGTCGACACCGACCAGCCAGTAGGATGCAGAAGAGGAAGGTGGTTGCGGAACAGAATCTGTCATGGTGCAAGGGTCGATCGGCTTGTGTGAGTTGGTGTTGGTATAGGGTCAATCGCTGTATATACCGCTATGATACATCGAAGGGGACGAAAATGCGAATCTCGTTGGCAAAGGTCTGGAAGAATGCCGGCCAGGGCCTGTGGAGCGCTCTGGGGGTTTTGACCACTCTGCCGGTGCCCAGCCAGGGCTGGCAGCCCGACCGCCGGGCAGCCGGCTGGTTTCCGGTGGTTGGGCTGCTGATCGGCGGGCTGTTGGCGGCGGCGGCGCTGCTGGTGGGGAGGGTGCTGCCGCCGCTGCCGACTGCGGTGCTGCTGGTGGCGCTGTGGGCAGCGCTGACCGGGGCGCTCCATCTGGATGGGCTGGCGGACTGTGCCGACGGGCTGCTGCCGCCGGTCGGACGGGAGCGGCGGCTGGAGATCCTGCGCGACCCACGTGTGGGCAGCTTTGGGGTGACTGTCACTGTTTTGGTGCTGCTGCTCAAGGTCAGCGCCCTGGCTGGGGCACCTCTGCCTGTGCTGCTGGCAGCGCCGGTGTGGGCGCGCTGGCTGCTCCTGCTGGCGGCCCGACGGCCAGCGGCCAGGCCGGGGGGAATGGCGGCACGCTGGGACCTGGCCTTGACCTGGCCGCAGCTGCTGGCAGCCGGGCTGCTGCCGCTGGCGGTGACAGCCATCGGGGGGAGCTGGCACTGGCCGCTTTGGCTGGCTGCACCGGCAGCCGGGCTCGCTGGATGGGGGGTATTGCGTCTGGCCGAGCGCCGGCTGGGCGATGTCTTCGGTGCTGTCGTCGAAACCAGTGAGGCCGTCTTTGTCTGCGCTGCCTGCTTGCAGCCGTTCCCGTGGACCTGATCGGAACAGTCTGGATCAGCGTGCCACCTGTTGGAATTCGTCGTCTACGACCTGGTAAATCCAAATTTGAGGGTCAACCAGGTCCCCGTCTGGTTCGAAGCGCAGCGTATCGAGCAGTGTGTCAAAGCTGTGGCTGCGCAAGCTGCCGGTGACCGCGGCCCGTTCGAGCGAATCGGCTTTGCGCGCCGCTTCAGCCAGCACCTGCATGGCAACATAGCCGTTGACCGAATAGGTGTCTGGGTTGCGATATTCGACTGCCTGGTAGGCTTCGACCCAGCGGGCGTCGGCGACACTGCGTGGGCTGGGCGCAAAGGCGTTGACGTACATCCCTTCTGCCGTCCCGTTGGCTTCATCGATTGTGGCCCCCAGAAAGGCGCCGTCGCTGGCCAGCATGGGCAGGTTCACCCCTGCCTCGACCAGGGCGGCCCGCAGGTAGGGCGCCTCAATTTCGTACCCGGCGTAAAACAACGCGTCAGGCACAACTTGTTGGATCTGGGTCACTTCTTCGCTGTAAAGGCTCTGCCCCTCCTCCACCTCAAGCTGCAAGACAACTCGGGCACCTCGCTCCTCCAGGTCGGTGACCAGGCTGGCGGCCAGCCCGCGGCCATATTCGGTGTTGTTGTGCAGCACGGCGACGGTCTTGGCCTGCAGCTGGTCGACCAGAAAATCGGCGCTGACTCTGGCCTGGACACTGTCGTTGGCGTTGACACGAAAGAAATTGTCGTACTGGCGCTCGGTCAGGCTCTGTTCGGAGGCCGTCGCCGAGAGGACGACCAGAGGCAGATCACGGTAGACCTCCATTGCCGCCAAGGTCTGGCCGCTGTTGAGATGGCCGATCACCGCCAGTACGTTTTCGCCGCTGTCGATCGCTTGGCGAACTTCTGCCGTCCGGCTGAGTGCCACTGCGCTGTCTGACTCGTCGTCCAGCGGGCGCACAACGACCTGGTAGCCCAGCAGGCCGCCGTCGTTGTTGAGCTCGGCTGCGGCCAGCCGTACCCCGCCCAGAATGGTCTGGCCCCCGTTGGCCTGAAACCCGCTCAGGGGGACAGCAACATAGACGACCACTTCGCCGCGTCCGGTGTTGCCGCCGCAGCCGGCGACTCCCAGGGCGACGAGCAAAACCATAAACCCCAAAAACAGCTTGCTGATCATGATGCATTGTCCGCAGATGGAAGATTCGGGCGGGAATCGTGTTGGTAGGTGTAGACTTCGTTGAGGCTGACGACCAGGTCGTCGATCCGTTTCACCTGTTCTTGGATGTCCGAGCGCAGCCGTTCGGCGCCGCCGCGGTTGATCGATTCGGCGTTGAGCAGCTGGATCTGGCCGTAAATGGTGGCCAGCGCAGTGGTGCTTTGATCCATCTGCAACTGTGCCTGGCGCATGCGGGTGTCCAGCTCGCGCAGAGTCTGCCACTGGGCACCCTTGCTTTCGAGGACCTGGTCGAGCTGACGCTGGACGCTGCTGTTTTGTTCGCGCTGGCGCCGTGTCTGCAGGGTCTCCAGTTCCTGAGGAAGGGAGGCCCGTTCGCGCGCCAACAGGTCGTCGGCCCGGTAGGCGTCGACGCGCAACGCCAGTTGGTAGATATTGCTGATCCAGTCGCTGAGCTGGTTGGCAGCATCTTCCAGCCGCTCTCGGATCAGCCCGGCTGGCTGGGCGCGCACCTGCATTTCGATGCGTCGCTGATATTCCAGCGCCTCCTCCACCTCCGTGCGCAGCGACGAATCCTGAATGCGGGCAGGGTTGAAGCGTTCCTGGAAGACCGTCAGCAGCACCCGCGCGTTGGCTTCGGCGTCGGTCAGGCTGGAGTAGACGAGCAGCCCCAGCCCGGCCAGCCCGAGCAGCAGCCAGAGCTCGCCGGGCAGCCCCAGGTCAGCTTCGCTGGCACGGCGGTACTGGCCGCCGCCGATGCGGGCCATCTCTTCGAGTGTAGCGGTGTCGGCGTCCTCGCCGAACCCGATGGTGAAGACGACGATCGGCAACTCGGGGGTGCCGGCCAGGAGACTGCGCAGGTCACGCAGGCTGCGCTGGCTCTGGTTTTCCAACCCATCCGTCATGACCACCACTGCGTTGATGGCGTCCGCCTGGTTTTCTTGCTGCAGCGCCGTAGTCGCAGCATAGACAGCATCGTTCAGGGCTGTCCCGCCGTCAGCGTTCATGCGGTCGATCTGCCGGTTGAGCTGTTGGCGTGCAGCATCGTCGAGCGTGGCCAGCTGCGTGTAGCTTTTGAGCTCACTGCCAAATTCGACGATCCCAACCCGGTCGCGGCTGCCGCGAATCTGCTCCAGAAACGATTTGAGCGCACTTTGGGTCGAGCGGAGCTTGGAACCCTCCATACTGCCGCTGGTGTCGACGACGAGATAGACATTGGTCGGACGCTTGGTGTAATACCAGAAATCGCTCACCACAGCGACCACTTCTGCCGGCGGCATCTGCAGCGTCGTCTGCGGTTGGCGCCAATCCACCCGGATCGTGTCGGCGAAGGGGCTGCCAGGCTCGTCGAGCGCAATGCTCAGGTCGGCAGGGCGGTAGCCGGCCGCCAACAGCTGGCGCTGAGAGGGCTCGCTGGTCAGGTAGTCGGCAAACGATTGGAACGTTTGGCGCTGATTGGCGGTCACACCCGGTTCGTCGGGGCGCTGGCCCAGCTCGAGCAGAGCCAGCGGATGGTCGGTCCACAAGGTTCCCTCTGCCGGGTAGAGCGCCACCAGCTGCTGCTCCGGGTGCTGGCGATTCCAGTCGATGACCAGCCTCTCCTGGGCCACGAAGAGGTCGAGGAACTCGCGGCCTTGCTGGCGCAGCCGTTCGACCACCTGGTCTTCGTTTTCTCCGTAGAAACGGACGGTGCCTTCGACCGCTTGGACGTACGCCAGCGTGGCGGGGTCGGTCGCAGCAGCGACCGTCAGCCCGCGTGTCAGCCCGGCACCGGCATAAAACTCGGCCAACACAGCCAGCAACCCACTGGCATGTCGGGTACTGGCATGGCTCCATTTGAAATTGGGGTCCTGGGTGGCCCGCCGTTGGACATCCTGCCAGCTGACCGGGCGGTCGGGCCAGCCGAGGCGCAGCGCAACATCCTCCCAGGCCGCCAGGACGATCGGGCTGACCGCGTAGCGAAGCTGGGTCCCGATGCGCCGCTGCGCAAGCGGGATCGCCGCACCCCCCTCGGGGGAGACGCTTTCGTCGCCCTCTGCCCAGCGTTGTTCCAGCTGCGCCAGCCAAAGGCTGCTGTCGGGCGAGATCGCCTGGAAGGGGGGATTGGACTGGTCCGCTGCCCCGACGAGTTCTTCGGGGTCGTAGGCGACCACCGTGACCACCAGGCTCTGGCCGTCTGCGGCACGCCGCCCCTGCTTGTTGAACGCCTCCGCCAGATCGCGCAGAACTGGCGCCATGACCGGCGAGACCGCCACCGTCAGCTCGGCGCTGGTGGACTCCCAGCCAGCCGGCTCCGCGGAGTCCCAGAACGAGGTGACAACTCCCCAGACCCACTGGGTGACAAAGACGGCAGCACAGCCCAAAAACCCCAAAAAGACGACAACAGCGATGGCGGCAGCACGTTGATTCTTGCGGCGAGGCAGAGGTCTGTTCATTAGGGTCCCCTGCCTCACTGCTTCACGTTGAGTTCAAACCAGCGCAGCAGCGCCAGCAGCGTCTCACGGTCGGGGCTCCGCATCGCCGTCGTGCGTGGGACGACCGGCAAAACCCCACGGTCCGCCCACTGCGCGAACAGGCTGACGTCGTTGGCGTCGACCGCAATCGTAGGGTTGGCGGGGCGCAGACCGTAGGCAAGCGCTGCACTCTGCTGCTCGTCGCCCAGCAGAAAGCGCTGGAATTCGAGCGCCCCATTCTTCTGTAGAGCTGTCGTCTCTGGCCCCACCCAGACCGAAAACGGAAAGTCGAACCAGGTCAGATACTCCGGGTAGTAGAGGGTCAGCGGATCCTCCCAGCGGGTCAGAATGCCCTGCATGTTCTGGAGCAGATCACTTTCGAGAAGCTGACCGCCGTCGCCGACACTGTAGCCAAAGAGCGCAAAATCCTC
>JAPLGY010000503.1 GCA_026389955.1 Caldilinea sp.
CCCCAGGTGTGCCAGTGGCCGTTTTTGGCGTAGTCGCGCCCTTCGACAATGCGCCGTGCGCATGCCATCAGCAGGGTGAAGGCCAGGTCGGCGGTGGTGTCGGTCAGCACACCGGGCGTGTTGGTCATGAGGACCCGGTGTTGGGTGGCGGCGGGGACGTCGAAGTTGTCGAAACCGACCGCAAAATTGGCGACAACCTTGAGATGAGGGGCGGCATCGAGCAGCTCGGCGTCGATCTTGTCGGTGAGCAGGGTGAGCAACCCGTCGGCCTGGCGGGCCCAGTCCAGCAGCACCGCCCGCGGCGGGGGCAGTTCTTCCTGCCAAACGGTTGCGTCTGTCTGCGCAAGGACTTTCTGGAGGCCGCGTTCGGGGAGGATGCGAGTCACGAAGACGCGTGGTTTGGTCATGCGGCAACTCCTTGGTGGGCGGTGTGGTCGATCCACTCCCGGAACAGGCTCAGCCCTTCCCGGATGTCAGGTGTGTCGATGCCTGAGTAGGCCAGACGGATGTACTGTTGGGTCTCGCCGGGAAGGGGCCGGCCAAAATGCATGCGCGTGCAGAACGAGACGCCGGTATTTTTGAGCGCAGCGTCGGCGAAGCGGGCGACGTGAGAAAAGCCCAGCCGCTTCATGACCTGGGTCACATTGGGAAACAGGTAAAAGGTCGACTCTGGCTTGTGCACGACCAACCCCTGAACCTGACGCAGGCTGTCCACCGTCACGTCGCGACGCTCTCGCAGCGTCTGAAGCGCCGCTGCGGGGGCACTTTGCTCCCCGCACAACGCTTCGATTCCAGCCCACTGGACAAAATGGGTCGTGCACGATTCGTCGTTGGTGTTGAGGCGTGTGATGGCCTCGATGACCTCCTGGGGGCCGACGGCAGCCCCAAGCCTCCAGCCAGTCATCGCATATTTTTTGGAAAAGGTATAGAGAATCACGGTGCGTTCTTGCATGCCAGGCAGGCTGGCGATGCTGGTCGTCTTTCCCGAGTAGCGCACGTCAAAGTAGGCTTCGTCGGACAGCACCCATAGGTTGTGCCGGACGGCCAGCTCGGCGACCCGCTGCATCTCGGCCGCCGAGGACTCGGTGCCGAGCGGGTTCTGGCAGTTGTTGTAGATGAGCAGCCGCGTGCGCGGGGTGATCAACGCTTCCAGATAGTCCAGGTCCATCTGAAAGCCGTCTGCTGTCTCTACAAAGCGATAGGGGAGGGGAATCCCACAGAAGTAGTCGATCTGGGATTCGTAGATCGGGTACCCTGGGTTGGGATACAGTACCTCGTCCCCTGGCTCCATGACGGCCTGGAGAAACTTGGTGACGACCGGTTTGCCTCCTGGCTGCACGGCCACATTGGCGGGTGTGTAGCCGATCCCGCGCTGGGCCCCCAGAATCTCCGCCAGCGCTTCCCGCAGCGGCAGAATGCCGGCAGCCGGCGCATAGCCGGTTTTGCCTTCGGCAATTGCCCGGCTCTGTGCCGCGACAATGTTGGCTGGCGTCGAGAGGTTGATGTCCCCCAGATGAAAGGGGTAGATTTTGTGGCCCTGCGCACGCCAGGCAGCGGCCGCCTCAGAGACCGCAAACGCAGTCTCTGTGCCCAGATTTTTCAACCGATCAGCAAGATGCATAAAAAAATCTCCACGGCACACCCCAAAAAATTACAGAACAGCCAGCGGGCAGACCAAAGCGCTCCGGCACGGCGTCTCCTCCACGGCGTCTCCTCCACGGCCAGACAGCTGGCTCAGAAGGGGATCTCTTCGTCGCTTGGGCCATGGCTGCTGGCACTGGCTTCCGCCCCATCGCTCTCCCCGCGCGTGGAGAGAAAGCGGATCGTCGAGGCCGTGACGTCGCCAGCTTGCGCCAGGCAGTCACACGAAACCAGATCGTCTTTTCCTGACGCTGCCCATCCTGCCCTACCCAGTTGCGGGAGACTGCCATCGAAAAATTGGTCACAGGCACCCCTGTCGGCGTATAACGCATCTCTGGATCACGGCCCAGATTTCCGATCAGCGTCAGTTGCTGGTACATACTCAGGCTCCTTTGATTCGAGCAAGCATCCCCCTTGCTCTGTCGAATAATAGCGATACATGACTCCCATTATACACGGGGAGGGCCCGTTTGTCCTACACAAAAAGTGTGAAAGAGGCTTCTTCACGTCCGAAAACGCTGCCAAAAACCTGCCCCTGCCGCGATGTAGACCCTCAGGAAACAGGTAGTTGGACACAGTCTGCCGGCTGTGGGATAATTTGGGTCGGTGCCATGACTTGGGTGGCTGCGCCAGACACAGCAAGAAAAGAGAACAGATGAACCTGAACGAGATTCAAGCCTACCTGACGGCCAACCAGCTGGATGGCTGGTTGCTCTACGATTTCCGGGGGACCAACCCGGTGGCGCTGCATGTGGCTGGCCTGCAGAGCAGTGGCTCCCGACGCTGGTTTCTCTGGATCCCTGCCACAGGCACCCCCAGCTGGCTGATCCATCTGATCGAAGCCAGCACCTTCCGCCATGTGTCTCCCGAGCTGATGGGGGGGATGAACCGCTACGCCGGGTGGCGTGAGCTGGAGGAGAAGCTGGCTGCGCTGGTGGGGGCGCAGGGCCCAGTCCGCCGCATTGCCATGGAGTACAGCCCGCGCAACGCCATTCCCTATGTCAGCTGGGTCGACGCCGGCACCAAAGAGATGGTCGAGCAAGTGACCGGAGCCGAGATCGTCTCCAGCGCCGACCTGGTCCAGCTGGCTCAGGCAGTGCTCGACGCCGACCAGATCGCCAGCCACCGTCGTGCGGCCGCCATCTGCCTGGCCGCCAAAGAGGCGGCGTTTGCATTCCTGCGGGCCCGGCTGGCCGCCGGGGAGACCACCACAGAATATGCGGTGCAGCAGGTGATCACCCGTCATCTGGACGAACACCGGATGGAGTACGACCATGGGGCCATTGTGTCAGTCAACAGCAACGCTGCCGACCCGCATTATTCGCCCACTGCTGACCGGCATGCTCCGATCGGGCCAGGAGATATGGTGCTGATTGACCTGTGGGGGCGTGAAACCCGCAGCCCGCTCGACTGTTTTGCCGACATCACGTGGACCGCCTACTGCGGTGCCGAGGTGCCCGCATTTGCCCGCCAGATTTTTGCCCTGGTTGCCAGCGGGCGCGACGCGGCTGTCCACGCTATCCAGCGGCAGATGGCCGCCAACCAGCCCGTGTACGGCTCTGCCGTCGACGATGCCTGCCGGGCGGTGATCGACGCAGCTGGCTACGGGGCTGCTTTCTTTCATCGCACCGGCCACAGCCTGGGGGTGCGTGGCCATTTCAACGGCGTCAACATCGACAATCTAGAGACCCAGGACCGGCGCCGTCTCCTCCCACACCTTCTTTTCACGATCGAGCCGGGCATTTATCTGCCCGACGCCGATTTTGATGGGTCGGGCCGGGCACGTGGGCTCGGGATTCGCAGCGAAATCAACTGTCTGGTCACCGAAGATGGCCTGGAGGTGACCACGCTGCCGCTCCAAACCGAAATTGTCGCGTTGATGGGAGGGGGATGACAACACAGATGGCAGACAAGCGAACGTACAGCAGCCCCCCCCGGCGGGTGGCATTGTTTGTGACCTGCATGGTCGATATGATCTACCCGGAAGTGGGCACGGCAGCGGTCGAACTGTTGGAGCGGCATGGGGTGGAGGTGCTCTTTCCGCTGGAACAGACCTGCTGTGGGCAGCCGGCCTTCAACGCTGGCTTCTGGGAGGAGGCCCGGCCATTGGCCCGGCGTTTCGTCGATATTTTCGAGCCGCTGCTGCGCAGCAAACAGATCGATGCCGTGGTGGCACCCAGCGGCAGCTGCACAGCCATGACCAGCCATTTTTATCGCCAGCTGCTCGCAGAGGAACCTGGTTACCTGGAAAGGGCAGCACTGCTGGCGGCTGCTACCTTTGAATTGACCGAGTTCCTGGTCGATGTGCTGGGTGTCGAAGCGGTCGATGCCCAGTTTACCGGCCGGTTGACCTATCATGGCTGCTGCCACTTGCTGCGGGAACTGGGAATTGACCGCCAGCCGCGCACTTTGTTGCAGCAGGTCAACGGGGCAGAGTGGGTGGAATTGAACGGGGCAGACGAGTGTTGTGGTTTTGGTGGGCTGTTTGCTGTCAAAAATTCTGGGATCAGCACTGCAATGGGAAACCGCAAGGTGCAAAATCTGGTGCGCAGCGACGCTGATGTCGTTGCACTGTGCGATGTGAGCTGCATGACCCACATCAACGGGCTGTTGAGCCGCCAGGGTGAACGCTGCCGAGCCGTGCACATCGCCCAGGTGCTGGCCAACCAGGTCGATGTCAGCCCGCGCGCGCTTCCCGAACCGCCTCCCCAGCCTTTGGAGAAACCCCGGCGCTGGCAGGATACGACGTAAGAAACAGTGTGTCCACGCCAGACCCGTCCGACCGCACAGCCTGCGTTGTTTTCAGGAGCACCTAGCATGAGCATATCGACCATCGATCTCAGCCTTCCTTACAAAAAGCGTGTCGACGACGCGCTGCACAACAAACAGCTCAAAGTGGCGTTGGACCGGGCGACCGGGCGTATGGCAGGGCAGCGCGTGGCAGCGATGGGGGCCGTCGACGCACCCCGGCTGCGTGCCCAGGTCCGCCAGATGAAGGAGTATGTCCTGCGCACCTGGCCTGAACTGCTCGAGCAGTTGGAGACCCAGGTGACCGCCAATGGGGGCCACGTGCACTGGGCCAAGGAAGCGGCGGATGTGCAGCGCATTGTGGTGGAGATCGCCCGCAAGGCGAATGTACAAAAAGTGGTCAAAGCCAAATCGATGGCGACCGAGGAGGTGCACCTCAACCAGGCCCTGCAAAGAGCGGGCCTGAAGGTGGTGGAGACCGACCTGGGCGAGTACATCATCCAGCTGGCTGGCGAGCCGCCCAGCCACATTGTCGCGCCGGTGATCCACCGGCGGGTCGAAGACATTGCAGCGATCTTTCAGCGAGAGCTGGACATGCCCCCTACGCTTGACCCGCAGGTGATCTGCGGTGTGGCGCGCGGTGTGCTGCGCAAGGAGTTTTTGAGTGCAGAGATGGGGGTCAGCGGCTGCAACTTTGCGATTGCGGAGACCGGCACCTGCTGCATTGTCACCAACGAGGGCAACGGGCGCATGACGTCGACGTTGCCGCGCGTCTATGTGGTGGTCATGGGGCTGGAAAAATTGGTGCCGACCGTCGAGGATGCTTTTTTGCAGTACCAGGCACTCTGCCGCAGCTCGACGGGCCAGCAGTGCAGCGTCTATCTTTCGATGACCAGCGGCCCGCGCAAGCCGGGAGACGTCGACGGGCCGGAGGAGTTTCATCTGGTCCTGCTCGACAACGGCCGCCTCGATATGTTGGCCAAAGGCTACGGGGAAGCGCTCTGCTGCATCCGCTGCGGTGCCTGTTTGAATGTCTGCCCGGTCTACCGGGAGATCGGAGGGCACGCGTACGGCAGCACCTACAGCGGCCCGATCGGCGCTGTCATCAGCCCCAATATCCATATGGAGGTGACCGACGTCGACAAACTGCCCTACGCCAGCAGCCTTTGTGGTGCCTGCCGAGATGCCTGTCCTGTCCAGATCGACCTGCCACGCATGCTGCTGGAACTGCGCCGGGATGTGGTGGAGGCGGAGGGGACGACCCTCTTCGATCGAGCGGCCATGCAGGGGTTCAGCAAGATGATGCAGAGCCGCAGCAGCTACGAGAACGCCGGCAAACTCGGGAGTCTGGCCAGCAATGTGCTGGCCAGGTTGAGCGGCGGCAACCTGACATTTCTGCCTGGCCCACTCTCTCCCTGGACAGAAAGCCGTGACCTGCCGCCGTTGGCCCGCCACAGCTTCCGCGAACAGTGGCAGCAGCGCCGTGCAGCCCGCAAGCAGATTGTCTGAACCTGGGGCCGGCTGCTGGCCTGGTGCCTGTCGAGGAGGAGTGAGAAGCCAATGAGCAACGACCGCGAGGAGATCTTGGCCCGACTGCGTGCGATCCTGCGGCGCCCCGAGCTGCCTTTCCCCCCAGCTGCACCCGCTCCGCTGACAGCAGCCGAGCGGATGGTCGTGACAGAGGCCGCAGGAACGCCGCACCAGCTGGCACTCCGTTTCGGCCAGGAGTTGGAAAAACTGTATGGCAGCTATGAGATCATGGGGTCAGCCGCCGAGGTGCGGCTGGCGCTGCTGCATCGTCTGGACAGCTGGGCCGCCGAAGAGGAGGCTGCCCGCAGAGGGCCCAAAACCGAAATGCAGGGGCAGGAGCGGATGGTGCTCGGCTGGGCACCGGACTGTCTGCCGGTGGAAGGGTTGGCCGAGGCGCTGGCCGATATTGGCTGGCAGCTGATCGCCCCGCACCGCCTCACCAGCCCAGAAGCGCTCGCCAACGTCCGCTGGATCCGCTTTGGCGTCACCGGGGTGAACGCCGCCTTGGCCGCGACTGGGTCGATGCTGATGATCGCTGGCCCTGGCCAGAGCCGTTCGGCCAGCCTGCTGCCTTTTCGCCACATTGCCTTGATCCCGTTCAGCCGGCTCTATCCAACCCTCGAAGCCTGGCTGGCAGAACGACGTGCGGCCGGCGAACTGGAGTGGCTGTTGCGCAGCCGCGCCAACTGGAATCTGATCACCGGGCCGAGCAAATCGGCGGATATCGAAATGAACCTGACGCTGGGGGTGCATGGGCCCAGATATGTACATGCGATTTTGTTCGACGACCTCTGAGGCTGGCGCACTTCCGGTTCACTGCTCGACGCGTCGGACGCCAGGGAGCGCCAGAATCCAGTCGGCGCCGTAGGCGCTGGCAGGTGTCTGGTAGCCGGCCGTGAGATGGCCGGAGAGCACGTTGCGGGCGATCTGCAGAGAGGCCAGCGCAGTGAACGTATAGCCCTCCGGCGTGCGCAGCCGCGCCTCAGCAGCGTTGCCGGCATCGTCTTCGACCCGGCCCCACAACAGGCTTTTGCCGTTGGCCCGTTCGGCGTCGGTCGCTCCGGGGGGGCCGGAGCGAATCCGATCTTGCAGCCAGTTGAAGACACCCGGCAGCTGGAGCAGCCAGCCCAAGTGGCGGCTCAGTTTCATCGACTGTACGACGGCAGGGGACAGGCTCATGTAGACTTCGATATCGGGGATGCCGGTGCTGTAGTAGGCGGTGAACACATCCCCCCACGGCACGGTGACGGTGGCCCGCGGGCCGTTGCCGAAATCGACCAGCCGTTCCTTCCAGGCTGGAGGGGTTGAAATGAGCTTGCCCTGTTTGCGCACCAGCCCGCTCTGGCCGCGACGCATCCCTTCCAGGGCTGTGAGCGTGGTGCCGCGGCTGATGCGGCCGATGCCGCGGATGGCCAGCAACAGCCGGGTGGCGGTGGGCAGCCGCTGGCTGAGATGCCTGGCCAGGCAGTCAGACGGCACCACGTCGAAGCCGGCGCCGGGCAGCAACAGGATGCCCGCCTGACGGGCCTCGTTGTCCCGTCCAGCCAGTGCTTCGAAGACGGCTATCTCACCGGTGATGTCCAGATAGTGGACTCGGTTGCGCAGGCAGGCGTTCACCATCGGTGTGGCGGTATAGACAAAGGGGCCGGCACAGTGCAAGACGACGGTGACATCTTGGAGCAGTGCATCGAGCCCGGCCGGGTCGTCGAGCGCGGCTGCCCGGTAGGGCAGGCCATAACGAGCGGCCACTGCAGCGACCTGGGCTTCGTTGCGCCCAGCCAGGATCGGTTGCATGCCCTGTTCGGCCGCAAGTCGGGCAGTCAATTCGCCTGTGTAGCCGGTAGCCCCGTAGATCAGCAGAGAAGGTGGGCGCATAGGGGGGACTCCTGTTTGTAGACCAGATGTTTGTGCGATGTGACGTTTGTGGTCATCCTGGCGTTGTGGGCAGCGGGTCGTTCACGCCAGCGTGAGTGCCAGTTCTTCGAGCGACGCGTTGCCGCCGCTCAGGATCAGGGCGACGCGCTTGCCGGCCAGAGACTCTTTCCTCCGCAGTGCAGCGGCCAATGGTGCTGCACCGGCCAGCTCTGCCAGCGTTTTGGCTTTTTCCAAATAAAGACGCACTGCCTCGATCATTTCGTTGTCTTCGACGAGGATGAAATCCGCCAGATGTGCCCACAGGATCTGCTGTGGCATCAGGAAGGGGGCCCCGGTAGCGAGGCCAGCGGCGCGTGTCATAATTGGCGCAGTCTGTTCGGCGTGTGCCTGCCAGCTCAGGAAGCCAGCGGGTGCACCGGTCGCCGCCACGCCGATCACCTGGATGCGCGGGTTGATGGTGTGGGCGACCAGGCAGGCGCCAGCGCAGCCGCTCCCGCCGCCGACCGGCACGAAGATCACATCGATGTCGGGCTGTGCCTCCAGAATTTCCAGCGTGTGCGTGGCAACACCGGCGATCAGCAGGGGTTCGTCGCCAGACGAGATGAAACGCAGCCCCTGCTCCTGTTCTAACGTCAGGCAATGGCGTTTGCTGGCCTCAAAGTCGGCACCGTGAAAGACGACCTCGGCGCCATAGGCGCGCATCGCCTGGACTTTGACTGGGTTGGCGCCTTCTGGCACGACAATCACGGCGCGCACGCCAAAAAGCTGTGCAGCGTAGGCGACCGACTGACCGTGGTTGCCGGTCGAGGCGGTGACGACGCCGCGTGTGCGTTCTTCCGGCGCCAGGTGCACCATGAAGTTGACGCCGCCGCGCACCTTGAAAGCGCCGATCGGCTGATAGTTCTCGTGCTTGACAAAGACTGTGGCGCCCAGCAGCGCGTCCAACTGCGGGTAATGATACAGCGGCGTCGGCGCCAAATAAGGTGCAATGGTGCGGCGCGCCAGCAGAACATCGTGAAATGTGGGCAACAGTTTTGGCACAGAAGATCCTTTCTGGAGGACACTCATCGTTCCAATGCACCCTTTCCGGCGAGGATCCGATCCCGGAAAGCGATGATCCGAGAAATGCGGGTCTCGGGTTTCTTTGCCGAATTCAACTGGATGACATAACTTCGTTGCCGCCCGGCTGTCAGGCTGTGAAACGCCGCTGCGAGTTCCGGGTCGGCGTTCAAGGCCTCTGCCAACTCGGGCGGCAATTCGATTTCTCGGGTCTCCTTTTGCGGCTGGAGGCCAGCTTCTGCGTACGTCATGGCCTCTTGCAAATAGGAACGGATGAGCTCTGCCATTGCGTCGACTTGTGCGTTGTTTGTGAAGCGGAGCATGTCCGGGTGTTTGGTGTTCGGCCCGGGGCGTTCGAGCACGCCTGCGGCGTCTTGCATCAGTGCAGCATTGAAAAAACTCAACCGGAAATCAGTGCGCAGGGCACCGATGATCGCAATGTTGCGCTTCTTGTGCAGGTAGCACGGGTGACCCCACTTGACAGTTTCAACAAGAGATAAGGAGAGACAAAGTTGTCGGAGTGCCAGCAGCCCGTCGGCCCATTTTCGCGTCGAACAATTTTCGGTCGCGAACCGTTCACAACGCCCGCACCCTTGTGAAAAATAGTCTTCGATCTCGGTGATCATGCCCCACAATCCCTGCGTAAAAGACCGTATCGATCTGAGCGCTGGGCGGTTGCCAGCAATTTGTCGGCCTCAGATCGGGTCGAGAGTCTATGTCGAACCAACCATCATGGCCACAAGATCGTCGTCGGTGACTTGGGCGGTGCGCATATCCCCCACTTTTTGCCCGCGGCGCATAACGATGATGCGGTCGGAGACAGCGAAGATGTCCTGCAAGTTGTGGCTGATGAGGAGTACGGGTACATTTTGGCGTTTGAGCGCACCGACCAATTCGTGTACCTTGCGCTGTTCGGGCACACCAAGTGCTGCGGTCGGTTCGTCCATGATCACCAGGCGTGCGTTCCAGTAGAGTGCGCGCGCAATGGCGACTGCCTGGCGCTGTCCACCCGACATCTGGCGGATTGGGCGACGCAGGTTGGGGATGTGGATGTCAAGACGGTTGAGCACTTTGGTGGATTCGGCGAGCATATGGGCGCGGTCGACCTGCTTGAAGACGCCAAACAGACGCATCGTCGGTTCGCGACCCAGAAAGATATTGACGGTTGCATCCAGATTTTCACAAAGCGCCAGATCCTGGTAGATCGTCTCGATGCCGAGACCGCGTGCCTCCAGCGGCGATGCCATTGTGATTTCTTTGCCGTCGAGATAGACATGGCCGCCGTCAGGGCGATAGACGCCTGAGATCATTTTGATCAAGGTCGATTTGCCAGCGCCATTGTCGCCCGCCAGCGCTACCACCTCGCCAGCATAAATGTCGAAGCTGACATCGTTGACTGCGGTCAAACCGCCGAACCGCTTTACCAGGTTGACAGCGCGCAGGATCGGTTCGCTTTGTACACTTGGTTGGTTCATGGTGGATGGTTCTCTACTCCTGTGCGAATTTTTCACGCGCCTGATCGATGAGAACGGCAATGATGATGACGATACCGACCGCAATAAACTGCCAGAAGGGGTTGACGCGCAAAATGACCAGCCCGTTGGCAAGCACCGAGATAATCAGCGCACCGATCAAGGTGCCAATCACGGTGCCGGCGCCGCCGAAGAGCGATGCACCTCCGATCACCACGGCCGCCACGGTATCGAGCAACATGGCTTCGCCGGCGTTGGCTGCACCATTGGTGAAGCGCACGTTGTAAAGCAACCCGGCGATAGCAGCAAAAGTCGCAGACAGCATATAGATCGCTGCGGTGCGCCGTGCCACAGGAATCCCTGCGCGCATGGCGGCCTCTTTGTTGCCGCCGATGGCATAGGTGTGCAAGCCAAAGGTCGTCCGTGACAACACAATGTGCGCAAGCAGCAGCATCACAAGCATGACAATGACGATAAAGGGGAAGTAGCCGGTCATGTTGCGCAGGTCAGACTGGACGAGACCTGCGGGTGGTGTTAAAAATGACCAGCCTGCGGTCGGATGATAGTAGAACAGAAAACCGTTGCCAAGAAAACCAAGACCTTTTACATAAATTGGCACCGGCATTCCGCCAGAGAGCAGAAAACCGATGCCGCGCGCAATGCCGAACATCCCGAGCGTAGCAATAAAGGGCGGCACATTCAGACGGGCAATCAAGACGCCGTTCACAAGACCGGCGATCCAGGCGGCGATCAGGCCGACAACCAACCCACTGACCACAATCAACCACATGGGCGTCGATTCCGGCCAGCTGTTCATGATGGTTGCTGAAATGACCGCTGCCATGCCCATGACCCAGCCAACAGAGAGGTCAATGCCCCCAGAGATGATGACGTAGGTCTGCCCCAGGGCAATGATGGTGAGGATGGCCATGTTGGCCAGAATGGCTTGCAGGTTGAAGGGGGTCAAGAACCCGTTGCCTGCGATTGAAAAGAAAACGACCATGCCCAGCAAAAAGAGCCAGGCCCAGAGTCGGCTGATGGTTTCCAGGATCGCCCGGCGAGAGTAGGCTGGGTGAGTGTTTGCTGTCATGGAGTACGTCGTCCCAATCTGTCTGACAGGCACGCAGGGCGACCTGTAAAGGGCATGAACTGCGACGCTAAAATTTGGATGGGCTGGGCAGAGCCACCCAGCCCATCCAACGATTTACTCGCTTTTGTAGATGGCTTGCTGCGCCTCAGTCGTGTCTACGTTGTCCCGTGTGATGATGGTGTACCCAGTTGGGTAGCGTCGCTGAATTGCGTCCAAGTCCCCGTTGATGGCAGCGACCGCATAGTCAACACAGACTTGCCCCATTTCATAAGGCAGCTGTGCAATCACAATGTCTACAACCTCTTCACGCAGTGCCTGAATTGCGTCTTCTGGCGCATCGAAGTTGGCGACTCTGACGGCACCAGTCAAGCCAGCATTGGCAACAGCCTGGGCTGCCCCGCGTGCGCTGAATAGGTTTGTCCCAAAGATGCCACCCAGGTCTGGATGGGAGGCCAACACTGCAGCGGTCTGCTCGGCAGCACGCGACGAGTTGTTGTTGTTGTAGTCCAGCCCTACCAACTCAACGGCACCATTGGTGGCTTCAATCGCATTCTGACAACCTTCTACGCGCTGATCGACCGTGCTCACGCCAGGCTGCGTCGTGGAAATATAAAATTTTCCGGAGCCACCCATCGCATCAATGATCGCACTGCAGCCGATCTCACCACCTTCGACATTGTCTGAACCAATGTAGGAGAACATCCAGTTCAGATCCTCAACGTTGTAATCTCCGCTTGTGTCACCGATGTAGGTATCGACGCTGAACATATGGATGCCAGCGTCGTGCGCTCGACGCATCGGCTCGATCAGCGCTGTACGCTCAGTCGCAGCAATGCAGATCGCGTCTGGTTGTTGCGCGATAATTGCATCGAGAATCGGTACCTGCAAAACCGGGTCAAACTGCGCAGGGCCATCTGCAATCAGTTCAACGCCCAGTTCTTCGGCCTTGGCGCGTGCGCCAGCTTCCATCGTGACGTAGAAACCGTCGCCGCGCACACCATAGATGAGCGCAACCGTCGGTGCATCGCCAGCGGGCGCTTCGGCGACAGCTTCAGCAGGCGCTTCAGCAGCAGGCGCCGGGGCTGCCGGTGCAACGGCAGTGCACGCGCCGAGCGCCAGCAGCAGCAACGTCAATACAACGATCCAAATCGGGGTGCGCAGACGTTTGTAGCTCATAGACCTTAACCTCCGTGTCAAAAATGAATGGATAGAAGGAGCCGGTGGCTGTTGGGAAGCCCAAATCTGATTGTCTGACTGTTCTGTTGTTGTACTGAAAATTTTGGCAACTTTATCATACGTCTTAACCGCGTTGTTTGTCAAGTGTTTCCCTGGACTCCCCAGCAGTTCTCAATTTGAATGGATTGAGAACTGCTGCTTGTAGTGGGAAGCGCTGACTGCGGTGTACACGTTCTCTCACCCACAACCGCTGCGCCAATTTTAATTTGAGAACTGCTGTGGATTCCCCTGGACTCTGGACTTCGCCCAAACTGTGGCAACAAGCGTGCAGATTGAAACAAAGTGACTCTCTGCTGTTCCCCGACAAAGGGCGCAAACAGACCGTTGGCCTGCCACGTCTCCTGTCGCTCTTCGAACAGCTCGCCGTCCAGAACGCTGCCAGCCCAATTCGTGCGTTGGCGGCGACATCCGCCGCTGTCTTGGATCTGCTCCTCTGGCCTTGATGATTTTTGAGAAGCCCTGCCCCCCCCAGCTTTACTCGAACGTGATTCCCTGTGCCAGCGGCAGATCGCGCGAGCCGTTGATTGTAGTCGACTGTCGGCGCATATACGCCTTCCATGCGTCCGATCCGGAC